>NZ_JACJPB010000037.1:0-18360 GCF_014695825.1 Coleofasciculus sp. FACHB-542
TGAGTTTCTCGGCTTAAATCTCTAATAAATCTCATAAGTCTCTTGTTTTCTTGACTTTTGTTTTAGCTTATTCTACTTTTTATTATGTGTAATTTATTTTACATAAGCACTTACTACCCCTCCTCCCTCTGCGTTATCAGCACAGTACCTCGCTTCTTGGCTTCCGGTGCTTAATGTAATGAAGTACCGTCCTCAGCACATATCCATAAATACGAGTACTGCCATCTTTCCATCCCACATCGACAAGCTGATAGCGATCACATCCTTGGAATACTAAGAGCAAAACTCGTATTGGCGTATATGCAAAGCAGAAGTATAGGTTGGGTTTCCTTGCGTCAACTCAAGCTATGACGATGAGCGATCGCACTCAACCAACGCTCAAACCAGCAGTCCAGTGCAGCGCAGTTGTTAGTTCGCGCCAACCTCTAGGTTCTTTTGCCAAAATTTATAGCACTCTGTTTTGGATTAGAGAGTAACTAGGCTCAACGTAATGATGCCTATCTATTTTTAAAATTGAGAGTATAACCAGCTCTATACAAATGTTTAGAAACCTGAACACACTTGACAAATAAGGCTCTTCTACTATGCTGGAATTTAAATATTCGTGTGTTGTTTTATTCCTAAAATCGAATGAGTCCTTGATTTCGTCATTTGTGTAGGTCAAGCCATGATCTATTAGTGTCTTTAGAAACTTTTTCAAAGTTCCTGAATTTTTCTTGATTCCAATTACTGCTTTAATCCGCTCATATTCCTCATTTTCATGCTCAGAAAAATTTTCACTATTACCTAACGCCTCTAGAATTCGCCAAAACGCTTCTACTCTTTCATAGCTATACGGTAAATTCAATGTTTCGTTGTATCTCATTAAAAGCATCTCAATATGCTTCTTTTCAAGCTCGTTAAAGTTTGCATATGTTGCAATTGCGTTTGTCAAGCACTCCTGCGTAGCCGAATAAGGTACTAATGGTTCTCCGTAGCCAATTGAATCAATAAACTCTCCTGCTGCAAAGGGTGGTATTGTAAGTATTATTCGATCCCCGCTAGTCAGTTTTGGGCAGCCAAATATAACTCTTCTTCGTTGATAGAAGGTTAATAAATAAGTAACAAAAAGCTGAAGAAATAAATTTACTTTCTCTGTATAAGCGTATGAATCATCACTATCGAAATAAGGATAAATTATCCTCAAATAGCCAGTATTTGCACAAGCTCTAAAATTATGTCCTATTTTTTGTTTGTTTTCTAATGAATTAAATTCAAGAAAATCTTTCTCTACGGGGAAATGATCTCGATCGTTAAAAAGCTCAAAAAATACATGAGCTTGTTGTCCATTTATATCTTTGAGATTAGTAAACGTATAATCAAATTTTATTGGTTGTTCAACTAGGCAACCAAAAAACAAATTATACACATAGGTGTCTTTGTATTGCATATTTCACAAAATTTAGTTTAATCAAAAAGGTTATTTTGTGCTTGTTCCACTAATCATCTTAAAATACTATAGCTCTCCTGGGATTATTGTAAAAAAGTTACATAAGATATAAAAAATTTTATTTTGAGTGAAACAAAGTGAAGTGAAGCATCTACCAGATGCTTCACTTCACTTTGTTTCGTTCATTATGACATAAAACATAAATTTTGCTTATCACTGAAAAGTTAGAAGAGCCAATACTATCTTACTGATAACCTTGTGTTAACTTGGCTTAGAAGGGTTTCTTGTCCTTACGGTGACACTGATAACTCAAGGTTTAACTTCGCCAAACCTGGACTCATTCTGCACTTTTGTGGTCTAATAACCTCTACATTGTCCCTTCTTGACTTTAAACTTGTGGCTTACTTAATGGGTGGTATAGGAGTTGAACCTATCTCTGCGGATTAAAAGCCCGCTGCACAGCCGCTATGCCAACCACCCGCACAAATGAAACTGCCAGAGTGGGGGTCGAACCCACAACCCTCCGATTAACAGTCGGATGCTCCGCCATTGAGCTATCTGGCATTAACCCCTTACCCAAGAGTCGAACTTGGCTACCATTCTTAGGAGGAACAGGTCTGCATCCCGCAGGTAAGGGAAAAGTTACCCCGTGCAAGTCGAAAAAGCATTTGGTTTTGTCGGTTAATAGCCGAGTGTGTATGCTTTATCTGTTAGGACACGGGTAAAAATTGGCTCCGGGAGTAGGACTCGTAGGCACAGCCTTCAAGGGAGAGTACCTACAACGCCGTAGTTAACAGCTACGGAGTCTACCACTTGAGTTATCCCGGAATAACCCCTCACCCAAGAGTCGAACTTGGTCGCCAGCCTTCGGAGGGCTAGGTCTGCATCCCACAGGCAAGGGAAACCCCTCTGGATGGAGTCGAACCATCAAGTCCGGCGTTCGTAGCACCAGATCCTATTCCGTTGGCAGAGGGAAATCCACTGGGAAGGTACTGCCCCTTCTATAGCCGCGTTATCAGCACGGTGCTTCGCTTTTCAGCCTCCAGTGGACAAAGGAAGATGGAGGAATCGAACCTCTACGACATCACTGCCGTACCACGGTTTTCAAGGCCGCTTGCCGTCCATTCGGCGGCATCTTCCGAGTTGAATAACGGAAGCTGGAGGAGTCGAACCCCTACAGTTATTCACTGCACTCCTGTGTTCGAGACAGGTTGCCGTCCTCTTGGCAGCAGCTTCCATTCAAGGGTATCTGACGGGAATCGAACCCGCTATGACTGGTTCCACAAACCAGCGCCGCTACCGCTTTGGCTTCAGACACCATGATGGAGTCAAGGAGAATCGAACTCCTGACCTCTTGCGTGCAAAACAAGCGCTCTACCAATTGAGCTATGACCCCTAAATTTGGTGGATACTGGTCAGAATCGAACTGACATCTTTCTACTTGCAAGGTAGACGCTCTACCAATTGAGCTACAGACCCGTATTTTGTGTTGTTGAATGCGATCGCATTCTCGCGTGCAAGTTATCAGAGCATTTTGCGTTTTCTCAGTTACTAGAGGGACTCCGCCGATGAGTTGTTACACACTCTTTAAAGGATGGCTACCTTGAAGCCAACCTGCCGGGTTCTTCGCACTCCTCGTTCTCAAACGCCCGCTGTGTTTGAACAGCGTTACTTTTCCTCTCGTACTAAAGTATGTAGGCTCTAGTGATTGGGTCACGCAAGATGCGATCGCCGTAATTGCAAAATATCAACAAACCAACTTAATTCACCTCCTTAAATTAAGAAGCGTTAAACCAGCGCCTCCACTAGGATTTGAACCTAGGACAATCACTTTAGAAGAGTGCTGCTCTTTCCCCTGAGCTATGGAGGCAATCTAAATTGGTAGTCCTGGCAGGATTTGAACCCGCAACCCCTTGCTTGTAAGGCAAACGCTCCACCATTGAGCTACAGGACTACGAAAGCGAGTGATGGGACTCGAACCCATGCGCTGAGTGTGGCGTACTCAGATGCTAGCCGCTACATCACACCCGCATATTTAACAGAGCGGACAACGGGACTCGAACCCGTATCATAAGCTTGGAAGGCTAATGTGCTAGCCATTGCACCATATCCGCATATCTAAAATCTGAAACTGCTTGAGGCGTTGATTCTAGTTGTGAGGGAATCTTATTTTTCTGATGAAAATCGACTTTGAAATTCTCCAAATATTCTGCTTTCTTTAGAAGAGTCGAGTACAGAAAATAGGACGCTTCTGAATCTCCCCCAAAATTGACCGTTGGGTAATAAGAAATCTGCAAACATTTGGGCAACCATTGATGGCTCATTTTTAAATACCCCACATCCCCAAGCCCCTAAAACTAGAGCATCGCATCCATAGTAAACAGCTAAGCTCAACAATTTTGCACCGCGACTATACAGAACTTCGGGTATTTTTTCAGCATCCTTGGGTTGGTTTCTCCAAATGGCACCAGCATTAGGAGCCGGACTTGTTATGAAATCAACCAGAAAAGGTTTCTCTAAAAGCGTTCCATCATCTTTTCGGAAGATTGGACAATCGGGTGAGTAGATGATGCGATCGGAGTATAGGAGCGATCGCTGAGAACGATGGAAATCGTAGTATTCGGGGCATTTTAACAGGCTTTTATAAAGTGCCGAACTACGCGCCAGACTCTCTTCTTGGGCTTGAGCGCCTTTGAGAAATCCACCTCCAGGGTTTTTAGCAGAAGCAAAATTGAGAACGGCAATTTTTTGAAAGTTTTGCGATTGCGTTATGCGTTCTGCTCCCATCAGAGTTGTCTCATTCCTAACCTCAAATTCTATATTTGAGAATTGAGGAGAGCTAGAGAGAACGTTTTGTTTGATAGTTGAGAGGGTATCGGGTTCGTAGTATTTTGTCTGAGCAAGACAGGATACCAATCCTTGACCAATATCGACCTGTTTACCTTCAGGGGAGTAGTAGTAGCCTGCTTCGAGAATTTCTAGCGTGTCTTGAGCGATCGCAATCCGCCTCATGATTTCTGCTCTAATTCGTTAGCACAAAATTAACAGACGATTAGCCTCTGCATTTTAGCCATGCCATTCAGTTCAACAAGATATAGAGAAGAAGTGAGCTAAAGCATCTGTAACCGTCATCGTTGTCATATTTCCCTCCTCTTTAAACTCAAAAAATAGACTGTTAGCATAGCCACACCCAAGCAGATGGCGAGACTCGAACTCGCATAGGCAGTTTACAAGGCTGCTGTGTTGCCATTAACACCACACCTGCAATCAGAAAGCAGACGGCGGGGGTTGTTCGCGTCAGCGTTCCCGTTCGGCGTTAGCCGTTACCGAAGGCTAGGGTACACACATCAAGGGCTTACCATGCCCTTATGTTTCCGGTTACGCCACATCTGCTTGAAGCAGGCGGCGAGAGTCGAACTCGCATCAGAAGATTACGAAACTTCTATGCTTGCCATTGCACCACGCCTGCAATTTGGTGGCGGGGGCAGGAGTTGAACCTGCTGATAAGAGGCTTATGAGACCTCCAAGCCTACCCTGGCTACTTCACCCGCATCGCACCAATGCCCCTGACTGGACTTGAACCAGCAACCTCTTCGTTCTAAGCGAAGCGCCTCGTGCCAATTGGGCTACAGGGGCAAAATGATTGGTCTATTCGTATTCGGGCTTCAATGCCCAGTACCCCTGGCAGGAGTTGAACCTGCATAAACTTTGCACTCAACAAAGTATGTCTACCTGTTGCATCACAGGGGTAAATCGGGGTGGCAGGATTTGAACCTGCGACCTTCAGCTCCCAAAGCTGCCGCGCTAGCCAAGCTGCGCCACACCCCGTTAATGCTCCTGGTGGGATTTGAACCCACACATAGACTGTTTTTAAGACAGCCGCCTACTTCCAATTGGGCTACAGGAGCGAGTTTTGATGCTCCCGGTGAGACTCGAACTCACACATAGACTGTTTTTGAGACAGCCGCCTACTTCCAATTGGGCTACAGGAGCGTGATGAAAGCTGCCCTCTCAGGGGTAGAACTGGGGAGGCAGGGCTTGAACCTGCATTTTTCCGCTTTCAAAGAGCGGTGCCATGCCATTAGGCGACTCCCCAATAAATGCCGAGGTAGGATTCGCACCTACAACTTCATAATTCAGAGTTATGCGACTTGCTATTCGTCCACTCGGCAATGAAAGGCTGCCCTGGTAGGGATTGAACCTACGACCGTTCGCTTAACAGGCGACTGCTCTTCCACTGAGCTACAAGGCAACGACAGCCCCCCAGGTCAGAATCGAACTGACGACCTCCTGTGCTTCAAACAGGCGCTAACTACCAACTGAGCTACCGGGGGAAGTTTCAACGGAGAGGACAGGATTTGAACCTGCGTTAGGTAAAACCTAATCAGACTTTCCAAGTCTGCGCCTTAAGCCACTCGACCACCTCTCCAAGTTGACGAGAGCGGAGGAACTTGAACCCCCACGTCTACCCTCCGGGAAGCAAGCTACGGTTTCGTAGACAGAGAGTTTATCCAGTTAAACTACGCTCTCAATGGCGCGGGGACTGAGATTTGAACTCAGATCATCGATTTTGGAGATCGAGATGTTGCCAATTACACCATCCCCACATACGATTTGAACTTTGAATCTAAAATTAAAAATCCAAAGTCCAATGAGTCGGGCAGGATTCGCACCTGCAATGCATAAAAGCGGCGGTTTTACAGACCACTGCCCACGCTAATAGGCGAGCCGACCCAAATGAAAAAGGCGGAGAGGACAGGACTCGAACCTGCAATGGGTTGCCCCAAACTTCTTTAGCAGAAAAGCGCTTTTACCATTCAGCCACCTCTCCAGATAGCCCCAAAGGGATTTGTAGGCGAAGCCTTCTCGAAGGGTACCCTTGTACTCGCCTTGAGGGGGCGATGTCCTAAACCGCTAGACGATGAGGCTTTGAGTAGGAGTAGTAGGAATTGAACCTACGACGAGCCTCTTATGAGAAGGCTGCTCTACCACCTGAGCTATACTCCCTCGATTGCAGTCTTGAGGGCAGTGGGAGTAGCAGGACTCGAACCTGCAACCATACGGTTAAGAGCCGCCTGCTCTGCCAATTGAGCTATACTCCCTTTGAGAGGTCGAGGTGGGATTTGAACCCACGAATTTCTCTTTTGCAGAGAGACGCCTTAAGCCTCTTGGCGACTCGACCTCGGCGATTTGGGCAATTTACAATCTGAAAGAAACAGATACTAAATCGCCCCATAGTCCCAACGGGGTTTGAACCCGTATTCCAGTATTGAAAGCACTGTGTCCTAGCCGCTTAGACGATGGGACCTTGTAGCGAGATGAGATTAAGAATTTTTATCTCTATTTGCTGAACGAGGCTGACGGGACTTGAACCCGCGACATCTTGTTCGACAGACAAGCACTCTACGCAACTGAGTTACAGCCTCATCAATTCAGCAATCTTGCTACAAACGTGTTACATCTCCGGGCTGTGGGGGGCATTGCTTGCTAGGCTATCCCCCCACTTGAGATGTCTGTGCTTAATTAAAAATGCACAGTATCAATCGTTAAATAGGTGATTTCTTATTCAGTTTTCAAGGTTCAGAAAAAGATGGAAAATATTTACAGAAATAATCGCCTTTCTAGGTAATAAACCTGTTGGGTATTACGCCTAGATTCAGCAGTTTTGGTTTGAGTGAGGTGTGTATTATCCGCTTGTTCAGTATCTACTTCAGATTTTTGGGAAGTAGGCTGATGCTTCACCTCAAAGGATTCTGGCGGATGCCAGCCTTTATTGATTCGTTGGATGTAAAGTAACATCATGACTTTTTTGGGTTAGAGGTTTTTGTCTCTTCCCCTCTTTCAATATATTTATACTACATAAATACTACAAAGAGTGTCAAGGGGTTGGGGAAAAATATTTTGGGAATTTTGCAAGGATGCAGGAAACCTACCCAAACTCCTGACTGAGCTTAAGTTTTATGCCTGACATTTTGCCAAGCCATCTATATATATAAGGAATTGCAGGCTGTAGTATGGGATGTGCGATCGCTCATCCCCTGGTGGATGGTTCCCTGGCAGATAGCACTGACGCAAGACAAAATCGAGGGTCACTGACCCTAGAGCGATCGCTCATCCCCACAAAAACTCAGATCGAAAACGCTTCAATCTCGCTATTACTCCACTCTCGCTTTGATCGCTCAGCGATAAACGGTCGGACTTTGAACTTCGGAGGGCGACCGTCAAAGACATCAATTCGCAAAAATGAGTAAGGTCGTCGCTTCTGCAACCCCTGACCGTGACGACCGACAAAAAGCAGCGATTTTGCCACCAACCGAGTATCATCGCCCTTGATACCCCCAAAATTCTCCGTCAATTCCGCTCCCTCAGACCGCTGACGGCGGAGACTGTGACCGCTGCCACCACAAACAATCCAATTGATATTGGAGTCCCCGTATCCGGTATCGCCAGTTTGGAGATATTCCAGGCAGTGAGCGTGACCGTTTAGAATCAGATCGACCAGCGGACGCCCCTCCGCCTGGTTTCCGACTGCTTGCTTCACCGCATCCAACACCCGGCGGAGGCGGTGGCGAACCGCTAAAGTTTGCGCCTGGTGCCACTTCGTCGCCTCCGTGACGTAGGGGGGATGGTGGAAATAAATGACCCGCCCGCGCACCTCGGCAGTATTCCAAGATTCGATCAGCCTTTGCCGCAGCCAGTCCAGCTGCTCAACGTCAGTGACTGTTGTTTCGTCCGCTGCCAGTTGCTTGTTGATGTCAATCAACAGTTCGTCGATTTGCTCTAGCTTGGCTTGATTGTCATCCAGCTGTTCAGCCTCTTCAGGTCGCCCGGAACTCAGTAGAGCTGAGGCTTCCATGATTTGAAGTTTCTGCCGTTCCAAGTCAGACCGACGATTTTCTAATTCGCTACGGTAGTCGTCCCCCTCTTGAGTCGTTGGCAGGGGGATTGGCGCATTGAAAGTATTTGAATCGAGTGCAAAGAAATCAATTCCACCGCTGCGAAACGTGTAATAGCGGTTAGGTAAGCGGGTGAAGCGTCCCGGTTGATAAGAAAGACAGCGACCTGTATCCGTCTTGGCAGTGTAATGACGATCTAGATGACGAGCCAATTCGCTCTCGCTATTGAACGCTTTGAGGTAGTCAAGAAACGCTCGTGCATAGGCATTCCCTTGACCCGAACCGTGCCAGCCAATGTCCAAGTCTAACTGAGAGCGCAGCAGGCGGCGTAAGGGCAGCGAAGCCTGGGCGATTAAACCATAGATAAAGGGTAGGTCATAGTAATCGTGGTTCCCTGGCACCGGCAAGAACGGCATATTGAAGACCATTTGATCGTAGGCAATGCGTTCCGGGCGATCGCCTCCTACCAAAAACTCTCGGTAGGGAGAAATAAAGTTTTTTAGGTAGTATTCGCTGGAGCCAACCAGATAGATCACGTCGCCGGTGTGCAACACGAAACGGCTCTGTTCGCGGTGGGCAAGCATGAGTTCTGCGATTTGTCGTTGGGGGTTGTATCCTCGATAGGAGCCGGAGCCACTATCCCCCACGACTAAAAATGAGAACTCCGGAGTGTCAGAAGCGCCATCGTCTAAAACCATCCGGGTTTGATCGATTCCTCGTTCCACAAGACTCGGTGCAAGCCATCGCACTCGTTCGTTCATCTTACGGATTTTGACCGAGATCGGTGGATCGGATACAAATTGCATAGCTGCTTTACTCCCAGATTTCTCTGTGCCCTCGTTGCTCGTCCCACTGCATGCTGATTGTACCTGCCTGCGTCCGCAGAAGGCTTCTATCGGTTTATATTAGTTTTCCGATCGGCGAGAGCGACGAGTAGCTTGCTTGTAGTCTAGAAGATAGACACGATGTAATCTGAATCTATCCGCCGTTTTAATCTCTATGACTGAGCAACGTGATGCTGATTCGTCGTCAATGGATTCTCAGCAACCTAGCGAACCAAAGGATGCTGTGACGACTGAGTCGGTCAATGATTCTCCCAAAAACCGCATTGCGGGTGTTTGGAACGACGCAACCGCACGCTTGAGGCAACTGCTACCTGTAGAACAAGTGGCACAAAAGACTGTTGGGTGGTTTAGTGTCAGCGAAGACCGGGTTGCAGAGATTTTGGAGACGGTTCGAGCTGAACTCCCCACGACAGAAGCCCTTTTGATTGGGAAACCTCAAGCAGGGAAAAGTTCGATTGTGCGGGGGCTGACGGGCGTTTCTGCTGAGATTGTCGGTCAGGGATTTCGTCCTCACACGCAACACACGGAACGGTATGCTTATCCTTCTAGCGACGTGCCCTTGCTCATTTTTACAGATACGGTCGGGCTGGGAGATGTAAATCAGGACACTCAGGCGATCGTTAAGGAGTTGGTTGGCGATTTGCAACAGGAGAGCCGTTCTGCCAGAATTCTGATTCTGACGGTCAAAATTAATGATTTTGCAACCGACACACTGCGACAGATTACGACTCAGCTGCGTCAGCAGTATCCAGATATTCCCTGTCTGCTAGCTGTCACCTGCTTGCATGAGGTTTATCCTCCCGGTACTAACGATCATCCCGCTTATCCACCCGATTATGAGGAGGTTAACCGAGCTTTCGGTGCCATTCAACAAGCGTTTGCCGGAGTGTGCGATCTCTCCGTTATCATTGACTTCACCCTAGAAGAAGATGGTTACACTCCGGTATTTTATGGCTTAGAGGCGTTGCGAGATACCTTGGCAGACCTCCTACCAGAAGCGGAAGCGCGGGCGATTTATCAATTATTGGATAAGGGCGCTAGCGAACAAATTGGCAACCTCTACCGGGATGTTGGACGCCGTTATATGTTGGCATTTTCTATCATGGCAGCTGCGATTGAGGCAGTACCGTTGCCGTTTGCCACCATGCCTGTCCTAACTGCCTTGCAAGTCTCAATGGTCGGTTTGTTAGGAAAATTGTACGGGCAAACCCTGAGTCCATCGCAGGCGGGGGGGGTCGTTAGCGCGATCGCCAGCGGTTTCCTAGCAAGGGCAATCGGACGGGAGTTAATTAAATTCTTACCGGGTTTTGGGAGCGCGATCGCTGCTTCCTGGGCAGCTGCCTACACCTGGTCATTGGGCGAAGGTGCCTGCGTCTATTTCGGTGACTTAATGGGAGGTAAAAAACCCGATCCGCAGAAAATTCAATCTGTGATGCAAGAAGCGTTTAAAACAGCGCAAGAACGATTTAAAGGAATCAAGCATTGAGAAAACCTGTGCCAATTTGCATTGCAGCAAGAATTGAAACAGCGCATCGATCGCGATTGCCATTTACTCACTTTAATGCACTACATCATAAGACAGTTGCACAAGACCAGAATCATAAGTTTGACATTTAGTAAGATTCAAAGATTGAGAAATTGTTCCATTATCAAATAATGGAATTCCTTCACCCAATATCGTTGGATGTATTGAAAGAATTAGCTCATCTACTAGGTTCTGACTCATCAAGGCATGAGTCAGTTGAGATCCGCCAACTAACCAGATATTCTTTCCATCTACCTGACGCAATTGCTCTACAAATTCCTTGATGTCTTCCCTGATAACTTCAGCATTGCTATCTGCTGGAAAGAGAGGATTTTTTGTAAACACATAGCTTTTTACACCTTTGTAAGGATACTCACCGAAAGTCAGCACTTGCTCGTAAGTTTTCCTACCCATCAGAAGAGTATCAACACTGGCGAAGAATTCTGAATAGCTGTAATCTTGGTCTGTAAATAACCAGTCAATGTCGCCAGACTGCCGCGCAATATAACCGTCTAAACTGGATGCAATGAACAGGATAACTTTACGCATTGCTCTTTTTCCTATACCTTTTCCTTTTCTGGTGGTACGATGCCAAGCTTATTCAAACCTTTATCCAGTACCTTTAGTAAATGAAAATCTTCCTCTGGTAAGGGATAAGTGCTATTGCTGAACAATCCTGCACTTTGAGAAGGGCGCTTTTCTAGGAAGGAGAATGCTTGTCGAAACTGATGCGGTTCTGCTTGAATTGGCGAGTCAAAATGGCAGGGAATAATTCGCTGAAAGTCCCAACTTGCTACCTTATCTGCCCATTCGATAGTTTCTTTCGGTGCGCGGTTGAGAATCAAAGTTTGTAGAATTGGTGCCACAAACAGACGACCATCTCCTCGCAGCGCATCGAACGACCGTTTCCAATCTGGCT
This sequence comes from Coleofasciculus sp. FACHB-542, assembly GCF_014695825.1. Taxonomy (NCBI): domain Bacteria; kingdom Bacillati; phylum Cyanobacteriota; class Cyanophyceae; order Coleofasciculales; family Coleofasciculaceae; genus Coleofasciculus; species Coleofasciculus sp. FACHB-542. The sequence goes on from NZ_JACJPB010000037.1 coordinate 11,615, forward strand.
TCCATCTGAAGGGAAACAAACCAAAATAAGCTTTTTTGGAACGTTCTGGTGCTTTGAGAGCATTGCGAAACACATCACCCCATTTCGGTACTTCTAGCACGCCTGGTTGGAAATACAAAGTAAATAGGGAGATGCGCTGCCATCCCTTCCGGCGATTTGCCTGAGTGTTGGCAACGATATCAGACGCTTGCTCCTTGGCATGGAACAGCAAAGGATAGGGGTCTAATTGGACAATTGCAGGCGGATCTTCTGGTATGGAAATTACCGAATCGGTTACAAGTAGCGTGCGTGATCGCGCATGAAAAAATGCAACTTCCGCAAACTTACCCGGTCCCAGGTAGATGGGACCTAGTATCGCGTAGTCAAACTGGTTGGCAAAGGGGGTGGTGCTGCTGTCTTGTGGAAGTACCTGAGTGCGTTTGGAAGGCAAACCCAGCCAACTGAGGGGGAGATTGAGGGGGAAACTCCACTGAGAAGGAGCCACAAAAACCTGTGCAAGCGGAAAACATCTAGCAAAGGGACCCACGAAGACTTTGTGTTCAAGTCCAGAAATCGTGGGTAGGATGATGTACTTGACATCTCCGTGTTCTGCTACCAATTCTTTGACAAGCCGGATACACTCAGGAGTCGGCGCAACAGGCGCATAGACGAGCAAACCCCCTTCATCTAGCTTAACGACCGTCATGCGAATCGGCACGACAACGTAGAAGATGCCCTGAAGCTGGTCAAAAGTCCAGACTGTATCTTGAACGACTTCTTTGCGGATTGTCCGCCGACTGCCAAAAGGATAGAGAGGCAAAGTAAACCAGAAAGACCAGGAAAAGTCCCTCAGATGAATCTGTTCTGCGTTTAGTGTGCGTTCATCATCAGCCACTTCACGACCCCCTTCCGCATTCGCTCAATCTGTGTTTATTTGAACTTCAGAAGTTGGAGTGTAGCAAATTGTTGTCCCAATAAACTACATTTTTGTTAAAACTCAGCCTGCTTATACCATTTTAGATTTTAGATTTCAAATTTTGGATGGTAGAAGACTGGCAGCGATCGCGTACAGCCCTTTGGGCATGAAAACAGCAAAGCGAGGCGTTAGCCTAGGGCTGACTTGTCAGTTCGCATCCTTGCCAGTAGCCACTAACAACAATTTATTTGTACTCTAGCGCCCCTAAATGATTCCTGAAGGCGAGATACCCGAAAACTCTTACGGAGTCGGGTATCTGAAGGGTTAGCTCACTACTCAAATGCTAGGATTGCGACTACACGCTATTGAAGGCTGAACGCGGTTTCTGGTTGATTGCACAAGAACTCCGGAATTTGGGATTTTACGGTTGAAGTCTTTGAGATGGTTTTTTTTAAAGAGCGATCGCGTCTATATGTCACGACTAAGGGAGTGTGGCTTGAGATGAACCCAATTTACTTAGTTACAGCCATTTTTCTCGTCTTTGTCACCTACACAAAACCTAGTTGGTTTTGGCAAACCCGAAAGACACTCCTCATTAGGCGTAGAATTGGCGATCGCGCTACAGCTATTTTTTGTTACGCACTTGCAGTAACGCTCATCATCAGCGCGATTATTTAATAATTGCTCCCACAAGCCTTTCCTTCTGCAAGGCTTGCTAGTATGCCAATGCCCTTGGTAAATCTTTGGCATACTAGCGCTTTCTCCTTGCGTTCTTTTCCCTAAAACTCAAGCTAGAAATAACCGTTTATAACTCAACTTTGGGTTGGGAGAATTGTTAGGGAGATACGGCTTTCAATCCTTTAGCTGTTAGAATCACCTCAGCTCCTTTCTTTACTGTTAAGGTTGTTGAAGAGTCAGCTCCTTCAGGCTGATCGGGATTGCTGATTGGTGTCTCAAGAATGTAAAAATAATCCCCATTCGCCCACCCTGTGGTGCAACTTCCATCCCGGCAAGTGATTTTACCTCCAGTTAAATTGATGCATTTTCCATTAGCATCACAACCACGGTAGCTAAGGTTTCCCGTTCCATTGACCCCTGACCAAGATTTTGCATTACCAACCGTTATTGTCCACTCACCATTACTGAGAGTTTGTGAGTCAGTTGGAGCTTGAGAGTTTCCATCCTCGACAATCTCCATTTTAGTGATGAGGGATTCTTTTTTGCTTTTGCCGCAAGGTTCGATGCTTTCGCAATCATTAACGGAGAGGATTTCATAAGAGTTACGAACTTTCTTATTTAAGAAAGTTTTTTCTTGTTCGCAGACTTCAAATGATGCGCCAACATTCCTCTCGATTCTGTTTTCATCCACTAGGGTGACGTAGCATTTGAGGTCGCCTTGTACCATGCTTTTGACGGTACCAATGGTTGGCTGTTCGGTTGAAGCTTGCTTATTTTTATCGCGTTTAACTTCGGTATTCGTTTGAGTTTTATTAGGAGAATTAGTGCTAATTGCGGTATTCGTTTGAGATTTATTAGAAGAATTAGCTTTGACTTCGCTATCTGTTTGAGTTTTATTAGAAGAATCCGCCTTCGTTTCTGGGGCGTTATTTGGTTGATTTTGCTGAGAAGCATTGGGAAGCGAGTTACCACAACTCACAAGCCAGAGAGAGCAAATCGTGAATGCAATTGTCTTGGTCAAATTTTTCATGTTTGAGTTTTTTCCAAAATTGAGTGAGTGCATTCTTGATAACTACGCTTTTGGGTCAGTAATAGGTATCTTCACTTCAAATTACTGTGTTTCCCGAAGCGCTAGAAAGCCTATGCTTTCCCGATAAGTTCTAAAATCCTTATAGAGCAAGGATTTTAGTTCGGAAAAAGGAAACCGATATTTGCTGTTTTTTGGCTAATCCCCTTCCATTTTGGTGAGGCTACACATACAGATACCCCCAAACTCTGCCAAGGGCGCGATCGCATCGCACAGGAATGACTGAGCGCAGCCGCCTATGCGATCGCTTGAAAAAAGAAGCTATTTTTTCTCTTTGCAAGGAGTATCCGGGAACAATCTGGATTCTCACTACTGTTTTTAAAAAGAAGGATATTTTCTCCCTTTTTCAAAGGAGTTTAGGCAAGCTCGTACCTTATCCGAAAAGGATTAGAGTCTGCCTTTGATCAAGAAATTTAGCAATTTTGGGTGGACTTGTTTGGATAGTGTACTTACTAGAGTGATTTTTCCCGTTTAACCGATTCAAACCTGTAAGAAGAATCACAGTAAAGGGAATTCAGAGTTATGACCGATGCCCGTCAAATGAAGATTCAATGGATTGCTGCTGAATTCAAGCGGTTAAATGCACAGCTTTCCGAGCTTTTGGAACAACAAAAGCAGATACCGAGGGAATCTTGCGATTGGTGGCAATTGCAGGATCTGATTAGCGAAGTGGAAGACGAGATAGAGGCGTTGGTTTTTACCTCTAGTTGATTGATTATGCGTTCCCGATCGCTTCTATAGCAGTCTTGAGCCAATCAATGTAAGTTTGTTCTCTGCGAATCGCTAATTCTAGTCCGAGCCGTTGCAGAATCTGCTCGCGGCTCGCAGAGCGATCGCTCAGGGTTGGCAAGTCAATATTTTCACACTCAGCTAGCTTTTGGCGGCGTGCGGCTAGTTGCTCTTCTAACAGTTGAAGGATGGCTTCATCCGGTAACTGTGCTGCGAAATGCAACTGCACGAGTAAGGGATCTCGCACGGTTGGCAAGGGCTGAGGACATTGCAGCCATCGGATTAATTCGGCTTGTCCTGCCTCAGTCACGCTGTAAACTTTGCGATTTGGGCGATCGCTCTGAATTTCTACCGTACAGGTAATCCAACCTTGCCCAACCAGTTTATCGAGGGTTCTGTAGATTTGTGCTTGGTCTGCGGGCCACAAGTGAGCAATACATCGATCGAAGCAGCTCGTTTTCAGGTCGTAACCCGTCCTCTCTTCTTGCTGAAGTAAACCCAGAATTGCGTGTGCTAGAGACATAGACGGTTTTCCGAAGAATGAAGTAGTGGAAGCTCTATTGGTCACTTACGATCTTATGCTAGTATATGATTAATCATATATAGGAGCAATCAAAGTAAACGAGATGAATGATGGTTTGCTCCGACGAAGAACCTAAAGGCATCAGCTTCTTGCCGACCGGGGTTTACGACCCGATCTAGAGAGACTTTCATACTCGGCAAGTGCTGGTTATCCGCATATTCTTCGCCAGGGTTCTGATTAAACTGATAACTAAGGCATCAAGGAGACAGTTGATGACGACTCAAATACGAACGATGCGAACGGTTGCAGGCATCATTAACAGTGTCGAAACGCTAGAAGGTGAAGGGATGCTTGTGCGCCGCCCATTCCCTAAAAGCACCTTTTCACACTTCGACCCCTTCCTCCTCCTTGATGAATTAGGGCCGGTTAATATTGAGCCGGGTCAAGCAAAAGGAGCGCCGGATCATCCCCATCGGGGCTTTGAGACGGTTTCCTATGTCCTTGAGGGGCGCTTGGAACACAAAGATTCACAGGGTCATGCAGGACAGTTGGGTGCCGGTGATGTGCAGTGGATGACAGCAGGAGCCGGTGTTGTCCATTCAGAAATGCCAGAGCGGGAATTTGCTCGGACTGGCGGACGGCTTCACGGACTGCAACTTTGGGTAAATCTGCCTCGGCGGGACAAGATGATGAAACCTCGTTATCAGGAAATCTCGGCGGAGCAAATTCCCACTGCTCAGACTGATGATGGCTTGGTAACGGTAAAAGCGATCGCTGGAGAAGCGCTGGGAGTGAAGTCCGCGATCGCAACGCAGACTCCGATAATGTACCTGCACTTCACGCTCCAACCGGGCGCAACGGTGGTTCAGCCGGTGCCAAAAGAATACAATGCTTTTACATATCTGCTAGATGGAGAAGGTTTGTTTGGTGCAGACAAGGAACGTGCAGGAGATGGGCAGATGGTGTTGTTTGCACAAGATGGTGAGGAAGTAGCAATTTCAAATCCATCAGATGCGCGATCGCCATTGGACGTGTTGCTCATTGCTGGCGTACCGCTAAACGAGCCAGTTGTCCGCTACGGTCCATTCGTAATGAATACCCAAGCAGAAATTGTTCAAGCAATTGAAGATTATCGTAACGGGAGGATGGGTTCCATTGACTTCTAACACACTGCTACAACGAATACATCAACATCAATATCTGCGCGATCTGCGGAACAAATTGCTGCACCTCCACCGGGTGTTGCTTGACACAGAACGCATCACTTACGAACAGGTGCGCGGACGGGTATCCAACACAGAACTCCTGAAACTCGTGATTGAGCACGAACAATTTGCGTGGCTGCATCGCCTTTCTGAGCTGGTTGTGCAAATTGATGAAATGCTCTCTAGCGATGAACCTGTATCGCTGGATGATATCCAAAATCTGATTACCAATGCCCGCACGCTGCTGACGCCGTCAGAGCAAGGCAATGAATTTGCCCGGAAATACTACAATGCTTTCCAGCGCGAACCGGGCGTTGTGTTGGCACACGCATCGGTATCAGAGCTGCTTGCACCTGATAAATAAGGCTAAGTGAAGAAAAAGCACCGCAAGGTAAATTGCGGTGCTTTTCTATTGGTACGGAAATCTTTGAGAGTCCTTTAGTGCAAGCAACGATCTAGGCTTCATCTAACTAGGCTTCGTCTAAGAAGAGTGCGATCGCGCTTAGCAGCTTTTGGGATCTCTTGAGACAGCCCCTGGGCTTTGCCCAATCGCACTTACTGTTACAGAACAGAAAATACAAAACAGAAAATCTGCTTTCGCTGAAACGCTGCTTTAGGTCTCCATTGCTCCGCATTTGCCAAATTCAGCTAAGCAGGTTAATCTACAAGATTAGGATAAAACTACATGAATTTATATTAAAAATATGAGGGACTGGTGCCTCGACTGCATTTGCAGTAATGTAGGCTCTCTCAGTAATTATTGTTATAAAAACGCTCAGTAATCTTCTTAAATAAAGTTGAAGTTTATCCTATAACTTTTGCATAAACTCAACTTAACCTAAATCAAATCTATGACTTTGTTAGTATAAACGATATCTAGTATTTGTGTGGCTCTCGACTCAACAAATTGGGGATATGCCTAAAGGTACAGACAATTTATTAAAATAAACTTTATAGTTGTTAACAAGAGACAAAAAACTAGGTAAAAAACTTGGCTAATATCGTAGATACCGCCGTTCAGGCTGGTTCATTTAACACCCTAGTTGCTGCCGTCAAAGCTGCTGGTTTGGTTGATACACTGCAAGGCGCTGGTCCCTTCACTGTGTTTGCGCCTACTGATGAAGCTTTTGCTAAACTTCCCGCAGGTACAGTAGATTCATTGCTTCAAGATATTCCGAAGCTTAAGCAAATCCTGACCTATCATGTCGTTTCCGGCAAAGTGATGGCATCTGACGTAGTTAAGCTGAAGTCAGCTACTACAGTTCAGGGTTCAGATGTGAAAATTGATGCTTCCAATGGTGGCGTCAAAGTGAATGATGCAACAGTTGCAACAGCGGATGTTGCTGCTGATAATGGTGTCATCCACGTCATTGACACAGTATTGCTTCCTGCGTAAGTAACGCAAGAAATAGTGAATACTCTGTGTGGGGCAGCGATTATAAATAATCGCTGCCCCACTACTATTTAAATGTGTTTTCTCTATGGGAAATTTGTGAGTAAATTCTCAAGCGATTCTTAGGGCGTGTCATCAATTAGATAAGCTAGAGCAACAGAGAGAAGAAAAGGCTGAGCAATGACACGACGGTATGCCCTGCGCGATGACCAATGGGAGCGGCTCAAAGACTTGTT
>NZ_JACJPB010000038.1:0-179201 GCF_014695825.1 Coleofasciculus sp. FACHB-542
TGAGACAGGTTTTTTCGTTCACTTTCCCCCAATAATCCGCTTATATAGTTCCTAAACTCCCGTTTTTGGGCTTGATGCGTCAATATATCATCAAAGCGTTTGCACCATCTATTAAAGCAAGGGGGCATGGCGGCGGGAGTTGTCTCTTTCATTTATCACACCATAACGTGAAATGGTTGCCATGTCTGTATTATACCTTTTTAGAGTCTTGTTTTTCGTTTAAGCACCGCTAATTCCTTATTACCCATTACTAATGACCAAACCCCTTATCCTCGGCATCACGGGTGCCTCCGGCTTAATTTATGCCGTGCGTGCCTTAAAATTTCTGCTCCAAGCTGAGTACAGCGTTGAACTGGTTGCCTCCAAATCTACTTATATGGTTTGGCAGGCAGAGCAAAATATCCGGATGCCTGTAGAAGCAGTGGCACAGGAACTATTTTGGCGACAGCAAGCTGGAGTCGAAACGCAGGGTAAACTTTACTGCCATCCTTGGGGCGATGTGGGAGCCAATATTGCCAGTGGTTCCTTCCGCACCCTAGGGATGGTGATTATGCCGTGTAGTATGAGTACCGTGGCGAAACTGGCAGCTGGCTTAAGTTCCGACCTTTTGGAGCGAGCAGCAGATGTCCAACTCAAGGAAGGGCGGAAACTGGTTCTTGTGCCCCGCGAAACGCCCTTTAGCTTGATTCACCTGCGTAACCTGACGGCTTTGGCAGAAGCAGGTGCCCGAATTGTCCCAGCAATTCCTGCTTGGTATCACAATCCCCAAACAATTGAAGACTTAGTAGACTTTGTGGTGGCGCGTGCCTTAGATCAGCTAGATATTGACTGTATCCCGATTAACCGATGGGAAGGAAAATGAAAAATTAAAAATGTAAAATTGAAAATACAAGAAGAAATTCTGCATTTTTAAGCTTTAATTTTTAATTTTTAATAGATTATGCCTGCGATTCGGATTTTACTGCTGATGTTGGTGCTAGGGTCCGTAGCACTACTTGCTTTACAAAATTTGTCGCCGGTGCTAGCGCTGGTATTTTTGGGTGCTAAGACGCAAGTGCTACCTGTAGGGGTTTGGATTTTGGCAGCGATCGCAACGGGTGCCCTGGCTGGCAGTTTCTTACAATTGTTGAGCTATCTACAACGGCGTCCCTTACAAGCACGCATCCGCAAACTAGAAGCTACAGAACCCCCTCGTGCCAACCAGTCGCGGCGGGAAACTGCCCAATCTACCTATACCACTCAACAAACCTCTACCACTCAACAAACCAGTTACACCCCTCCCCCTCCGCCAGAGCCAACGAATACCGATGCAGATGGAGATGACTGGGAAGAGGAGGTTGCGGAGGATGATGATTGGGGGGATGAATCGGAGGAACCGCGCGATCGCACTCCAAGCCGACAACCGTTTGCAAAAGAATCTGTAGCAGAACGTACAACCTACGAGCGTCAGCAAGAACCGAAAAGCGCCTCTCGATCGGGTTCCGTCTATTCTTACAGCTACCGGGAACCGCGCAATTCTGGGGTGGGAAAAACTGAAGCCGTTTATGATGCTAGTTACCGGGTAATTACCCCGCCCTATCAGGAACCTGAACCTGTACGGAAAACCAATCCGGATGAGGACGACTGGGGATTTGAAGACGAGGACGACGAGTTTGACACTGATTGGAAGAACCGATAAGCCTAGAGGGTGACTTTTTTTTGCGAGGGTTTCCCTCAACCCCTCTCCGGGGAAGCCTTCACACGCTTTATTATTTTGACTCCTGAATGCTCAAGTCATTAACCCCAAGAATTAACTCTAAACTACTACTTATAACCGCATCAGTTCGCGCGATTGCTGCTTGACAAGACCTGTCATTGCGGCTTTCTGCAAGGTCATGAAGGCATTAAAATCCTCATTGTCATACTTTTTTCTTAATAACTGTCGCAGTTGATCTTCAGCTTCAACGGTTAAATATCCAATAGTCAGTGCTTGTTCGACAAGTTCGCGGATGAGCATCATAATTTGTCACCAACTCAATCAACACCCGGAGAAACCATTAGGTTTTGAAATAGGGAATTCACGTCAGTTAATTTACGGATGCCTTTTCTGAGGCAGGGCAATATAATTGAGCCGCAGGGTAGGGTAATGCCGTTAAAACCTAGGAAAACCATCGCTTCACCTCTTTTCTCCCTCTCAAAAACTGTGAAATTTTAATGAACTTTAGATGAAAGTTAGATAAAGTCTCCCTAAAATTTAAGGATAGCCAAAATATTAAAAAAACTTCATCTAACAATCGTTATTAAATTCGTTAGAACTTCATCGTAACTTCGTTAGGATTTCATAATTAATCCGTTAGAATCAGGCGTTGACAGCCTTTATTGAGGTTAGCAACGCGAGAGAATGGTATCAACTGTTGAGCGGCAGGACGACGAGTTTACAGAAGCAGCAAATAATTGGCATTTGGAGAAGCTTTATCTAGATTTAGCATCTGCCAAAGGAAGGAGTTTGACACCTGTTGAGAAGAAATTCTTAAGAGGATTGTTGTGTGGCTATAGTCCAGCAGAAATAGCAGACACTGTCTACAAAAGTCGCACTAGCAGTGCCGTTAGAGTTTACTTATCGAATGGGCTGTACAAATACATTCAAGAACTCCTGATTCGCCAGACGGGTGACGTTATAAAAATCAAGAACTGGAGCCGCGTCACCAACTTGCTCTCAAAAGCTGGATATAAAATAGATTCCGCTAACGTATCCGAACACGGTCAAGCTGAGACATCTACCATCGGGACGGCGATCGCTTCCCAGGATTGGGAAGAAGTGATTGATGTAGCAGCTTACTACGGTTGCGAGGAAGAACTGGCAACCTTAGAGCAGTGGATTGTCCACGACAGCTGCCGCTTAGTGGCATTGTTGGGGATAGGGGGAATCGGGAAAACTGCTCTTGCTGTAAAGCTAGCAGAACAGATTCAGCAAGATTTTGAGTTTGTCATTTGGCGATCGCTACGTCATGCTCCATCAGTTCAAGATTTGGTGGCAAACTTGGTTCAATTTCTGTCTCAAGGACAGGAAATCATCGGTGACGCAACCGCAGACGAGGGAATTTCCCTACTGATGGCTTATCTGCGATCGCATCGCTGTCTGATCATCCTCGATCGAGCAGAGGAAGTCTTATCTCCTATCCAACACGCTGGATACTATCGTCCCGAATATGAGGGATATGGGGAACTGTTCCGACGTCTGGGAGAAGAACGCCATCCTAGCTGTCTGGTTCTCACCAGTCGGGAGAAACCGAAAGAAATTGCATCCTTAGAAGGGGAAAACTTACCCATTCGTTCCTTAGAACTAAGGGGGTTGTCAGCATCCGATGGACAAGAGTTACTGCAACTCAAAGGTTTAGTTGGCTCAACCGAAGAATGTAGAGTCCTGATCAACCGCTATGCGGGAAATCCGCTAGTCCTGAAAATTGTAGCAACGACGATTCAAGATGTCTTTGACGGAAATATCACCGACTTTTTAGCAGAAGGGTTGGTTGTCTTTGGGGATATCCGAGATCTATTAGATCGGCAGTTCAATCGCCTCTCGGACTTAGAAAAAAAAGTAATGTACTGGCTGGCAATTCGTCACAAGTTAATTCCTATACGTTCCTTGCGAGACGAGGTGGTGCCGGGAGTATCGAAACGGCAGCAGCTAGAAGCAATGGAATCTTTGCGACGGCGATCGCTGATTGAAAAAACCTCGAATAATTTCACCTTGCCACCTGTTGTCAGGGCGTATCTCGCTGACAAATTAGTTGAGCAGATTTGTGAAGAAATGACGACTAAAGATGTGGCTCTTTTATTAAGCTTGGGGCTAATTAACGCTCCATCTGGGAGATACGAAACCAACCGTCGTCTAACCTTACCGGGTTAACATTACCGGGTTAACAAAGGGCTGGAAAGGACGATTTTTTGCCAATGCTTGGCTTAGCCGCTAGCATCTCCCACAGGAAAGTCGCTGAGAAAGGGCGAGTTCGCGGGACTCTTGCCTCACTTGACCCAGCATTGCAGCTTGCTGCAACTGCATAAAAGCGTTGAAGTCTTCTAATCCATACTTAGTTGTTAAAAGTCTCCGCAGCTGTTCTTCGGCTGCAACAGTTAAGTAGCCTGTACTCAAAGCGTGTTGGACGACTTCGCGGATATTGCTGAGGTTATTTTTCATGGTAGAACACCCAACTTTGATGATCCTAAGTGAGATTACCGTGCTTCACAATTTAACCTTATTAGGCAACCGTAACATTACTGAAATTGAAACAAAGCAATTATAGGGTAATTTCAAAGTAATTCAAAGCCAAGTTGGTTGCTCAAGTTAATAGTTTGCAGGATTTTGTTGATACAAAGCTCCAAATTTTGTCAGAAATACGCAAAAAGGTCTATCGGTATCTATATGGCTGGTGGATTTGACCTCAGAAGAGATAACAGTAACGTTTTTTTGTCCGCAAGCTTAAAGAAAAAGCTACACGAAGAATTCAACAGAAAGTACAAGCCTGAAGGCAAGCGTGCCTTAATGCAAGAATTTTTGAGTGCGTGGCGGAAACAACTCAATACACTTGAACCCTCCCGCCAAGCTTTACAAGCAATTTTGAACTCGGAGAGCCGCCAAACCTGCGAGTATCGGATTGCCAATGGCTTATGTCATCTGTTATTGAACTGTTCCTATGATGAATGGAGCGAGTTTTCTAAGAATGCTCCGGACAATTCTCAGAGCTTGCTATCCTGTCCAATCGGGGAACAGGTCGGTTCTCAAGACTCCTTATCTACCACTCCTGGTATAAGATGCTGGGAGGAAAATCAAACCGTCAACGCCCCAACCGAAGCGCCACTAGATCGGGGCAAAAAACGCCAGTGGGGCTTGTTTATCCCTAATCCGCGATGTCGGATGGTGTGGGGGCGAGAAAGCTTCATTCAAGAAGTATTGAACCGCTTGGACGATCCCACAGAACTCTCTATTTTTTCCCTCAGCGGCAGTCCAGGGTATGGCAAATCTGAAGCTGCCAGCCAAATTGCGAAAGAAGCACTCGACAGAAATCTGTTCGCGGATGTGGTGTGGGTGACAGCGAGGCAAAGCGAGTGGGTGGATGGTTACATCAGCCAGGAAAAGCAGTTTGAGGCGCTGACGTGGAAGAAATTTTTAAATGAAATCGCGCATCAACTGGATTGTCCCCCTGAGCGAGTTCACCAGCGTTTGAGAGCAGAGAAATTGCTTGTCGTCTTGGATAATGCGGAGACCGCACAAGTTGAAGATATTCTGGCGAACCTTATCAAAATGCTCAACCCCAGTCGGGCACTGATTACCAGCCGACACCGCACTAAACCTCCCTATGTGGGATTAATTGAAATCCCAGGACTCGAAGCAAGATGGTCGTCTAAATTGTTGGAGGACGAGGCAAAATACAACAATATTTCGGTACTGAGGCAGGCAAGCAATGAACAGCTCTATCAAATGCATCAATTATCTCGCGGCGCACCTTTAGCACTGCATTTCCTGGCTGGACGGGTATTCCACGACCAGGCACTTGAGCCAATCTTGTCGGAATTAAAGCTTGCCAGCCGACAAGTTGAGACATTCTACCGCTTCTGTCTGGAAGCAGCGTGGCAGCGCATCGATGTGGCAGCACAAAGTATGCTGCGTTACATGGGTAGGGTGGATGCGACCGTTAGCAGAGCTGAGTTGTCTAAAGTTGGGCAATTACTGGATTCAGACTTGGACGCAGCACTGGCGGATCTGAGACGATGGTATTTGATTGAAGACGTACAAGATGAGCTAGGCAATCCACGCTACGATCTGCATCCTTGGGTAAGAAGCAGCGTGCGCGGGGGATTGGTGGAGAAGTGGCAATCGTCGCTTGAAGACCTGGAAAAGATAGCTACTTGGAAGTTTGATATATAGTAAAGAGTCAATTTTTTTTGTTGATAGCTAAACTAGGACAGCGATCGCTCCGGCAATTGTAAATATGGAAAATAGCAATCAGAACCTGCGCGACCGACTCAAGGGCATCAATGTCTATTTGATTGGCATGATGGGTGCGGGAAAGACAAGCGTGGGACGCTTATTGGCACAGCATCTGGATTATCACTTTTTCGATACCGACGCGGTGATTGAGCAAGTTGCGAAAAAATCGATTAATGATATTTTTGCCAGTGACGGCGAAGAAAGCTTTCGGAAGCTGGAAAGCCAAGTGCTGTCCGAATTGTCGGCTTATACGAAGTTAGCGATCGCTACTGGCGGCGGTATTATCCTGAAGCGAGAAAATTGGAGCTATCTCCAACACGGTCTCGTCGTATGGCTGGATGTCCCTGTGGAACTTTTAGTCGCCCGTTTGCAAAACGATACCACCCGACCTCTGTTAAAAAATGCTGACATCGCGACCGAATTCCCAAAGCGTTTTGAGCAACGGAAACCACTCTATGCCCAAGCCGATCTGCACATCACCATTGGCGAGGGGCAAACTCCCGAACAAATTGCTACGCAAGTCATCGAAGCCATTCCCTCAGTTCTCAAGCCAAAGCAAGAGAATAACGGTCAGTAAATCTGGAAACAGCCGCCTCTCATCGTGCCGCAGACGCCAGTATGCACTAAACTTCTAGAAAACGATAACTGGCATCATCCTGCTAAGTAATGCTTAACGATAGCGAATACCTCAAGAAAGCTGAAGCGACTCGTGTTCGAGTGCTAAGCGAAGCACTTCCCTACATCCAGCAATTTGCCGGTCGCACCGTTGTCGTTAAATACGGCGGCGCGGCGATGAAAGACGCTTCGCTCAAAGATAAGGTAATGCGCGACATTGTATTCTTATCCTGCGTAGGCTTGCGTCCCATCGTGGTACATGGTGGTGGCCCAGAAATTAACTCTTGGCTGGCTAAACTGGGAATCGAACCCCAATTTAAAAATGGCCTGCGTGTAACCGATGCCGCCACAATGGAGGTGGTGGAAATGGTTTTGGTGGGTCGGGTCAATAAAGAAATTGTCTCCTTAATTAACCGTGCTGGCGGTTCCGCTGTTGGACTTTGCGGCACAGATGGCAACTTGATCAAAGCCCGTCCAGAAGGGGTAGAGGGCATTGGTTTTGTGGGAGAAGTAAACAGTATTGATATCAAGCTTTTGCAGTCGCTGGTCAGTAGCGGATATATCCCTGTAGTGTCTAGCGTGGCAACCGATGACAGTGGACAAGCCTATAACATCAATGCGGATACCGTAGCTGGGGAACTTGCGGCAGCTTTGGGGGCAGAAAAGTTGATTTTGCTCACAGATACAGCAGGGATCTTGCAGGATTACAAAGATCCCTCCACTCTGATTGCCAAAGTGGATATCGCCGAAGCGAGACGTCTGATTGAGAACGGTGTTGTGGGCGGTGGGATGATTCCCAAGGTCAAATGTTGCGTGCGATCGCTTGCTCAAGGCGTTCGGGCTACTCATATTATTGACGGTCGTATTCCCCACGCACTGCTATTAGAAATTTTCACCGACGCCGGTATCGGCTCGATGATTATCGCCTCTGAGTTTATGACTTAGGGTCTATGACTTAGGCGTGCGCGATTAACGAATAATAATCTGCCTGGGTTGGTTGAAGCGTCTGCGATTGCCTCGCGGATTCACAATCACTGGATTAATCAGGATAGAATCCCGAATCTGGGGATTGATTAAGGTGGGGTTGATCAGTGTCGAGTTGTTGACTCTTCTGTGCGATCCCACCGGGTAGCCGGGATAACTCGGATAGGAGTTGGGATAACCCTGGTAATAGTCGGGATAACTTGGATAGGAGTTGGGATAACCCTGGTAATAGTCGGGATAACTCGGATAGGGATTGGGATTGACTCGGTAGTAATTACTCGATCCGCGATCGCTCATCCCCGTCGTTGGGTTTATCGGAATCGGACTGGGAATCGGACTGCCATAAACAAAGCTACCCGACGACGGCTGGATAACTCCATGCTGGGGAAATCCATAAGTAGGCACGCCTTGCTGAATGATTAATTGTGCCTTGGCTGGGGAAATCGCCCCGGTTAGTACCGTAATGCCCAGGGTCAAGGGTGCTAAGCCGGTGGCAAGGCAAAACCGATGAAAACGATGCAACGGCAGAGGTAGGGTTTTGAGCATGGTTTTACATCCTAATCTTTTGGATGGTGCTAAGTATGAAATTTTGAATGACTTCTTAAGATAAACCCTGGCAAGGCGAGAAAAATTCCCCTCGTTGATTCACCTGAACGGGTGATGTTGAAACAACGAAACAGAAACCACCCCTTACAGACGATAAATCTTCCGAGCTGGCAGCTTGCAATTTTTGTCTTTGGATGCTCTCGAAAACCCTGGCAAAGGCAATTGATTTTAGCCGTCTTGATTACAGGATAATCTGCTTCGCTAAAATTTAAAGAGGCTATCGGTGATGACGTACAAAGCACAAAAAAGTTCTCTTTAAATTCGATTGGCACAGTGAATTCAGAAACCCAGGAAATTATTAGAACCGAGTACCAGACTGGCACAGCAGCATTTGAGCGAGGAAATTACCGCCAGTCAGTGCAGCATTTAGAGAAGGCAAGTAGCTTGGTGACTCGAAACTCCCGATTGGGAGGAGAAATCTTGATTTGGCTGGTGACGGCTTACGAAGCAGCAGGACAAACAACAGAAGCGATCGCCCTCTGCAAACAGCTGCGACATCATCCCGATCCACAAACTAGCAAGCAAAGCCGTCGCTTACTCTACATTATGGAAGCCCCGCAACTCAGCAGGCGTCCAGAATGGCTGACAGAGATTCCCGATCTCACAACTCTCGCTGACAGCGAACCGGAATTTCGCCGGGGGAGCAATCTTCAGGGTGCTACGAAAACTCCTCAAAAGCGTCCAGAACCGGAACCCATCGATCTCAGCCAAGTAAATACCAAGGACAATTTGTTTATTTGGGTTGCCTTGGTTGCCATTGGTTTGACACTCGGTGGATTAGCTTGGTTTAATTTTTGAACGCTAATTTTATCTGTGATTGGGTTCTTGTTTGGCTTCCCGCAAACCTTTTTTTATGCCCAATATGGCGTGACTGGACGGGCTTTCCTAAGTTGGGAAAATTCATCTAATCGCAAATTTAGCTTCTGTTTGAGTTGTTGAGGAGATTTTTCTCCAATTAAAAGTCGTAGAACAATTAGCAGCAGTCGGTAAACTTCCTGTCTGTCTTTACAGCGGTATTTAGGGCAGTCGTGCGACGAGTCCCTCTGGTAGCTTTAAGATGGTATGGGTGAAGCGGGAGAACCTGAGATGGTAACTGATGCGACGCTGGAGCAGATTCTGAAATTGGCGAAGGGACGAACCGACTCCGCTGAGGTTTACTATCTATCAAGCCAAGACACACCAGTTGAGTTTGAAAACAATCGCTTAAAATCCCTGCAAACCAAAGCGCTACAAGGAGTAGCGCTGCGGGTACTACACAAAGGAAGGCTGGGTTTTGCCAGTTCCACTGACTTGACGCGGCTGGAAGATTTGGTGGATGCTGCCGTACAAACTTCAGAAATTGGCGATAAGGCTGAGTTTGAATTTGCTGCGGATGTACAGGTGACGGAACCGGAAAAAAAATATACGCCACCAGCAACCCAGGAATTAGTGGAAGTGGGCGATCGCTTAATTTCTCAAATCCACGACTACAACTCCGATATTCTGGTAGATGTGGGGTTCCACGTCCGGACAAATAATGTAAAAATTGCAACCAGTGCGGATGTCTACGCCTCGCGCACCAGCCAGGTTGTTAGTGCCAGCCTTTCGGGGAATTTGGTACGGGGTGAAGATTTTCTCCAGGTTTATAGCTCCGATATTGCCCGTGAAGGCGTCCCAGATTTTAATCGCCTTCTAGAAGATTTGTTACGAAAATACGCTCTAGCAGAGCAGCCAGCGACCATTCAGAGCGGATCTTTCCCCGTTCTGTTTAATCCTAGAGCCGCCGCTAGTGCCATCGGACGCTTATTTAAGACGGTTCTCTCCGGTCAAAGTATCGTCCAAAAAGCCTCTCCTCTGGTCGGTAAACTGGGTGAAACCCTCTTTGACGAACGCTTAAATTTATTTGAAGACCCCAGAATCGGGCCATCTGCCTGTGCTTTTGACGATGAAGGCACGCCCACCCGTCGCAAAGTGTTTGTTGAGAAAGGCACAGTGAAAGAATTTTACTGGGATCGGCGCTGGGCAGCCAGGGCTGGCTGTGAGTCAACAGGAAACGGCTTTCGGGGTGGTTTGTCGCGTCCCAGCCCAGAGTTAGTAAATCTCTGCTTTGCGCCTGGGAAGACATCGACAGCGGATTTAATTGCCAGCATGGATGAGGGGGTGATTGTGGATCAGGTTCTCGGTGCTGGACAGTCGAATCAAATGGCGGGAGAGTTTTCTGTCAATCTGGATTTAGGCTACAAGGTAGAAAAAGGTCAGATTGTCGGTCGAGTCAAGAATACGATGGTGGCTGGTAGTATTTTTGAGGCGTTTAAAAATTTGGTGGATTTGGGCGATAAGCCGGAATGGGTAGGCGGGGGTAGTTTCTTGCCGAGTTTGTTGTTCAAGCAGTTGGGTGTAGCGGCGCGGCAAGGGTAACGAACGACTTCCGGCACGAGAGAAGGCAACCAGAAAAGTAAGGAGGAGAGAAAGGCGTGAAGTTAGCTGTGTTGAGTCGGAGTGCGAGGGGTGCTTTCGGTAAAGTATTGCCGAAAATGCGGGTTCTTTGGGCGATGCTGTTAGCGGTCGTATTGCTGTCGGGCTGCGTTCAGTATGATGCTGGGGTGAGGTTCGAGAATCCGAACCGTGGCGAGATTGTCCAGCATATCAAGTTGGGCGAACAACTGACGGCATTGAGCAGCGAGCAGGCACAGGAATGGTTAGATAGCCTTCAGCGCCGGGCGCGACAATTGCAAGGGAAAACGAAGCGCATCTCAAACCAGGAAGTTGTGGTGACAATTCCGTTTGCTAGCGGTGCGGAACTGGAGGAGAAGTTTAACCAGTTTTTTAATCCCCCTGCAAAGAAAGGTTCTCAGGCGGCGACAGATACAGATTTACCAAAGATTAATTCCCACCTGAGTCTGAGACAGGGGAATTTCCTGTTCTGGATACGGAATCACTTAAGCTACGATTTGGATTTGCGATCGCTCGGCGTTCTTTCTACTAACGGTAACGTTATCGTTAGTCCCGGTTCGCTGTTCGATTTGGACTTTAGCTTGAGAACCCCTTGGGGGGCGCGGAGTGTTGAGAAGGCGGAGAATGCACTCAACCCAGTTATCTCGGAGAAAGGACATCTGTTAGTTTGGACGCTCAAACCCGGTGAAGTGAACCATGTTGAGGCGGTATTCTGGCTTCCCAGTCCCCTCGGTATTGGCACCCTCGCAATTATCTTGTTAGTAGTGGCAGGGTTTTATTTGAAATACAACCGAGGCAAGGGAAGCGGTGTCAGTTCTGCACCCCCATCGGTGCCACAGGTGCCGTAAAAAAGCGATCGCGCTTTATTCGGAGCTAACAGACTGGGAGCCTAGAACAGCTTACTTGCCGTTCGGAAGCCGCTTCTGGGAATCCCAGTCCGTGGGGTAGACATCAGCCTCAGTCTGCGATTTGCGTACTAACAATGTATAAATTTCGGTGGGTATTTCAATCTCCGCTTTGTGCAAGGCTTCTTTAATCGCCTCATTTGCTTTAGAAGTGGTTTCTAAAAACTCCAAACGCCGAGAATTCACCCAAAAGCGGATTTCCAAATTCACCTTGCCAGAATCCAGTTCCCGGACAAGGACTTCTGGCACTGGTTTTGGCTGCACGCCTTTGACTTTAAGAACGGCATCAGTAATCACTTGTTTAGCAGTAGAGATATTGGCACCATAGGCAATGCCAACCGTAACCGAACTGCGGCGGTGCTTGAAAGCTGTGTTATTAATAATGCTAGCAAGGAAAACTTCTTGATTTGGGATATACACCTTCCGCCCATCATAGGTATTTAGAGTAGTTGCCCGCAGTTGAATTTGGGTAACGGTTCCCTCAAATTCCTTGATCGTCACTTGATCGCCTAACCGAAAAGGTCGGGCGGCAAGTAAAATCATTCCGGAAATGTAGTTACTGAAAACCTCTTTGAGGGCGAAACCAATCGCGACACTGGTAAGTCCCAATGCCCCCAGCAAAGCCCCAATGTCAAGCCCCAAGACGCCTAGAGCGATGACAGAGCCAATAACCCAAACTCCACCGTATCCCACTCGCCCCATCAGAATTTCAGTGCTGCGATCGCCTTCTGTCTCTTTCTGCGCCCATTTTAAAGCAATGTAACGCACGCCTCTAGCACCTACCCAGGTGATGCCAACGACGACCAATGCCCCTAAAATTAAGGGCAAGCTGCTGATGGCGTCCCGTACCAGATCGCGCACGGTAAGATAAAGTCGCTGTCCAACATCAATGGCTAGGGGCGGTTTTTTGAAAGCTTGATTTAATTGATTCGCCCATTTCTCGCCAAGCACCTCTACAGACACCCCAAAGTCGCGGGCGTCCTGTTGAGTTACTGACATTAAGACTCGGTTATTGAGTTGTAAGGTGGCTATCTTCCGTGGATTGTCTGGTTTAACGGTGACTTGCCCCAAAGCCTCTGATTGCAGCAGTATACTGGCAATCCGCCGATTGATAATTTGCGATCGCTCTTGAGCGCTGATTCCCGATAAACTACCTACTTGAAAAACTGGGCGTCCTCTGACAACAACATCAGCAAAATATTGTTCTTCAGTTGAAATCCTTACGGGTGTGGATTTTGGCGAGGTAGCCTCCTGGGCAAGTCCAGATGGAATGGTAATGAAGAAAATGCTGGTAATGACAATTAAAATCTGGAGTCGCTGTGAGCCTTGCTGCCCAGTGCAACGATGAAAAAGAATTTTCATATCCATTCCGAAGGACGACCAAATTTAGCATAATTCGCGCATTTGGCATCTGAATTCTTACTATAGATAGGGAATCTTACTCTAAGTTTCAGTTGTTGCATTTCTCTTCCCCATACTTGACTTGTTTTCCGTCTATAAAATTTGATGAGCGATCGCTTGGTGTTCGTTATTCATTTTTTTATCTGTCTTTAGGCGGATGATAATACTTGATAATTAAAACTCTTTATTTTTAGTAAACTGCAACACTGAATAGTCTTACTCGCTCTGCTACTCTGTTGAAACAAAAATTATTCCAATGGAGAAGCGCAGTGCAAACTTCAACAAAATCCTATCTTCCAGAAGAGCTATGTAAGGCTCCAGATTATCATTTAGCGGAGAATTACCCAAAAGATTTACCAGAAGTTGAAATAGGTTCTACTAAATCTAAATACTTAGACTCCCTAGCACCCATTAGTGCTGTGCAAGTTTTTGAAGACATACCAGGTATAAAAAAATCTACTTTCTCATTTGATACAGAGACAGAGACTTCCTTTGAAGTTTGGACTATCCTACCCAACAGGGTATTACTTCCCGAAGATTTAGAGTTTCTCAAGCAAGACAAGCATCGGGTAGAATTAATCGCGAAACAACTGGTTGAAATTGGTAATTCTTGGCTGAATTCACGAATTTTCGACAAAAAAATAAAAGTTCAAAGTTGGGAAGATATTCTAAGTATTTTGGACAAGTATGAATATGCTTATGATTTAACCGATATTGTTGAAGTTCCTTATAAAATTAGTAAAACAAATTTACAAAACGAATCTAGTGAAAAAGCTAAATATTGGAGTGTTTCTCCGCCGAGTTGGAATATTTCCCTGAAGAAAACTCGCAGTTTTAATGGATGTTATATCGTCGATGACTACAATTCATCTTATAATTTCTCGATAGAAGTTTGGATAGGCATTCCTTTTTTGAAAAATATCCAAACGGGAGAAGTCATTACAAGGGAAAATTTTCAGTGAAGATGCGATTCTACTGGGGAGACGGTAGACTATAGCACGGCAGATGTTGAGAGAACGCTGTCTAAGTCGCGATCGCCTCTACGATAGAAATCATGCGCTACTCTCTGTTAAGTCGGTTTCGCGGCACCTTGTTGGGCGCTGCATTCGGGGATTTCACCCCTTTGAGCAAAAAACAGTCTCAGCAGCCTCCTAGCTGGGGCAAAATGGCGGTTTGGGGCGCAGAAAGCTTAATTGAGCGGGGTAAATTCGATTTCGCAGATTGGCGTCACCTCACGGAAAAATTTGTGGAGATAGACGCGAACAGTGCTAACGCGCCTACGCCAGGAGCGATTATTGCCACACTGCCGATTGTGCTGTTCTCCCATGAATATAAAGCCAAACTGCGGCAAAATTTAGAACAAGTTGTCAGCATCTGGCAAGATGAGCCAGAGTTAAGAGATGGGGCGTTAGCAGTGGGATACGCGATCGCTCAATGCCTTCGAGAAAAACTCAATCGGGCTACTTTGATTCCCAAAACCCTTGCCTTCTTAGGAGATTCCCAGACGCCTCTGGTGCAACAATTAGAGCAAGTCCAAATTTTATTAGCAGAAAATGCGAGCTTAGAAATAGCGATCGCTCAACTATGTCGGAATGCCCAGCCCCAGAGTACCCCCATCGCTCTGGGTTTTTACTGCTTCCTCAGTACTCTAGAAGATTTTCGCCTGAGTGTCGCCCGTGCTGCCCGTAGCGGCTACCAACCCCCGATTACCTGCGCGATCGCGGGTGCTTTATCGGGAGCGTATAACAGTACAGTGGGCATTCCTATGGGATGGCGGCTATCTTGGAATCAACCTAAGTGGGGAATCACCTCAGATGCTCAGTTGTTTCAACTAGCAGACAATCTCCTTGCTGTTTGGTCTGGTGTTTATGATGCCTCAACAGCAAAGCCAGCCCAGCAAATCAGCGCCGTAGCAGCGCCCCATGTAATTCAACGGCGTTAATTTTTTTTAATACCAGCGATCGCTACTCCATGCAAGCTAAGCTGGTCAAAGAAAATTAAATTTAATCGGATAAATCCCCCAAGGGGGATAGGCAATTTGGGCAGTGTTTTGTAAGGTAGGATGAAGCCAACAAAGGGGTGCCATTAAGGGTAAAGATTGCTGTAAGGTGCCTTTTATGAATGCCAATCTACTTTTCGCTACCATCACTCCTGTCGCCTAAAACGACAGCCATACTATAAACATGAAGACGCTTCAGTCATTGACGCACCAGCTTGATCAATGGCGGCGGACGTACCAGCCCCTTCGCAGTCTTTTACCTTCCCGACTTGTTGATTCGCCTGCCGCTATATCAGGGCAAGGTCTAGGATTAGGTCTTGGCGCTACTCTCCAAAACCGCAGAAACCGTCCTCGGATTGTTTGGCTGCTGGCAGTGGTGTCCCTCACCGGAACAATGGGGCAGCGCTACTACAATGCGCCAAAGCTCGCCGTCGGCAAGATAGCACCGCAGACGATTCGGGCAACCTTTGACGCTAATGTCGTAGATACTTTCACCACAGAAGAAAAACGGAAGGCAGCCCGCACAGGTGCCGTGCCCGTCTTGACGATCCAGCAAGACGTAACCGAACAAGTTTACGATGATTTGGAGCGATCGCTTCGTACCGCCGACGACCTCCGACAACTAGCCGGTTCTTTTCCAATGGTTCCGACTGCCATATTGTCTGCTGCCACTCAGATTGACCTCCGCAAGTGCGCGGAGTGGGAGTGGCGCTCCATATTGGCAGCGGTGGACACTGACATGAAAGTGAATCAATCCCAGTCAGGGTTATTGCCAGATGCCAACGGTCAATCGAATATTTCCGCAACCCCTGCTGTCGCCGAACTCCAAGCTTACCATCAGGCCGCAAGTCCTCAAGATTTTTTAGCCCTAATAAGCACGATTAACCAAGCCCGCGCGCAATACGCCGAAGCTGTCGCCGCCTTCTCAAATGGCAATCCAGAAAGGCGCTACGATGCCTCCCTGCTTGACTTGTCGAATGAAGCTTGGCAGCAAACAAAAACCGGCATTCCCCAGGTTGCCGAACGGATGCTCACCCAAGGGATTCCCCCAGGCTTGCCTGACAGTATCTTACAGCAAGCGTTGAGAGTGCAAATGAATTTGCTCGTTCCCCCGGAAGCTGAGCCGGTGGCAACCCAAATGTTGCTCTGGGGACTGCGCCCCAACTTAATAGAAGATCCAGAACAAACGAAACAACTGGCAGAACAGGCAGCAAAAGCGGTGGCACTGCAAACGATCGCAGTTCGGCAGGATGAGGTGATTGTCCGCGCCGGTGAAACCATCTCCCAGGCAGATTTTGTGCTGTTAGAGTATTTTCAATTAAGCCGCCGGAGCCTTAGCTGGTCTGGATTGATTGGTTTTGGAATTCTGGTCACGGGTGGCGTGTGTACGTTCTGGCGGGTGGAACGGCGATTTAATCCCCAAATCCGGCAACGAGATCACTTGCTGATATTGCTGCTGACTTTGAGTACGCCAGTGCTAGTGAGTTTGGGTATTCGCTATACGAATTTGCCAGCAGTTGGTTTATTAGTGGGCAGTTTCTACGGTTCTGCGTTGGGTGTCACCGTTGTGGGACTGCTGGGTGGCGTGTTATCGGTTAGCCTGCCCATTACTTGGGATTGTTTGGTGGCGGGTGCTGCGGGTGGAATTATGATGAGCTTACTGGCAGGGAAAATGCGATCGCGCGAAGAACTCGCTTTCCTTGGCGTTGGCGTCGGATTAACTCAAGGCACTGTCTACCTGATTGTGAATTTGATTCTCGGTGCCGCAACAGGTTCAATTTGGTACACCGTACTCCAAGAAGCTGCCTTATGCGGTTTTTCCGGTTTAGCGTGGAGTATTGTGGCGCTGGGTCTGAGTCCCTATCTAGAACACGTCTTTGACTTGGTGACACCGATTCGGCTGGCGGAACTCGCGAACCCCAACCGTCCCTTGTTGAAACGTTTAGCCGCTCAAGCTCCGGGAACTTTTCAACATACATTGTTCGTTTCCACCCTGGCAGAAGCCGCAGCGCGGGAACTGGGCTGCAATGTAGAACTTGTTCGAGCCGGTACTTTGTACCACGATATTGGGAAAATGCACGATCCATTGGGATTTATTGAAAATCAGATGGGCGGTCCTAACAAGCATGATGAAATTAATGACCCCTGGAAGAGTGCTGAGATTATCAAAAAACACGTAACTGAGGGCATGGTAATGGCGCGGCGATGCCGTTTGCCCAAGGCAATTCAGGGGTTTATCCCGGAACACCAGGGAACAATGTTGATTGCCTATTTTTATCACCAAGCGCAGCAGATAGCCGAGAAAGACCCGACGAAAATTGTGCGGGAGGAAGATTTCCGCTATGATGGGCCGATTCCTCAGTCGCGAGAAACGGGGATAATGATGTTGGCAGATTCCTGTGAGGCAGCATTGCGATCGCTTAAAGATGCTACTCCAGAACAAGCCCTTTCCATGATTAACAAAATTCTCCGCGCCCGTTGGCAAGACAGCCAGTTAGCTGAGTCTGGGTTAACGCGAGAAGAACTATCCCGCATTGCTGAAGTTTTCGTCCAAGTCTGGCAACAATATAATCACCAACGCATTGCTTATCCCAAATTCACGGTTAGCTCAGACAAAGGATGTAAAGCATCCGTTTAATAGAAGACTATTCGCGTAGCTAGACTCTCCTCGCGGATTGAAAAAAACACACTTATCTATTAACTGCTGACAAATAACCTTGAAGCAGTCCAATCAACACTTCTGGCTGCTCCAAATGAGGTAGCACTCCCGTTCCCGCAATTGGTTGAAACCCACGAATTGCTTTTGGATTCAGTCCAGCCAAACGCTTCCCTAGATTCACACTGATAAACTGTGCCTCCTCACCCCACAGGATAAAAGTCGGCACCGTCAATTGCTGAATATACAGGGCAAGGTCAAAATAAAGGTCGCCCCGCAAAAATGCCAGCGCTGCGTATTCCCCATTTGGCTGCTGCGCTGACGCCAAATAAGCCTCTACTATCTCTTCAGACAATCGTTCTTGCTTAGTAAATAGGAAGCGTTCTAGAAAACTCCGCACCGCCACGTCGTTTGTCGCCCCAAGCGTATAAATTAGCTTATCTAACAGCGGAGTTCCAATTACTTGAAGCGGTAATCTGCGCCCAGCATCTTGTCCAAAATCGGCAAATCCAGACGGACATACTAAAAATAGCGATTGGAATAACTCCGGACGTTCAATAGCCACACGGATAGTGAAAGCCGCCGTCAGCAAAGATGCCACCACTTTTACAGGGGTAAAACTTTGCTCTCCTCCAGAAATCGCAATTTTCTCAATAAACTCCGTCAGCGTCTTCAAATAGTCTGCAATTTGATAATCTCGGACTGGATGAGCTGACTCTCCCCAACCAATTAAATCTGGTGCGAATATGCGGTGAGTCGTTGCAAAAGCCGGGTACACCTTCGACCACTCGTAGGCAGAAGCTCCGCCACCAAAGCCATGCAGGAAGATTAACGGTGGCAATTCAGCTTGTCGTTGCCCTAACCACGAGTTCTCTACTGCGGTATAGTAAACCATCGAACCGAGGGAAGTTTCTATGACTTTTTGCTCAAAACCAGGCGGTTGAAACTGAAGCATAGGCGCTAACAAACCTTAAGCTTACATCTTTAATTTTGCGTACTTTTGCGCTTACCTTTGCGCTCTTTGCGTTAAAAGACAGCCAATTTTGGACTAAAGGAAATAGTAACCGATGAATCTGCATTTGCTGGAGCAAAATCTATGGCAATTACTGTGCCAGCATCAATCGCTGATGCTGGCACAGTAATTGTTAACTCACCCAACGGATCGGGATTGGAAAGAGTGAGTCGGCGATCGCATCCTCATTCCCATCCGTTCAAACGTCAGTATCGCCATAGGTTTGTCTCCAGCTTTCTGCTTGCTGAAATTTGATACCTGCGGCTTTTGCAGCATTTCTGTCATCCGAGCGATCGCCTACCATTAACACTTTGTCTGGCAAGTGTTTTTCTATCGCCAAATTCAGCATTCCTGGATTCGGTTTGCGAAACTTCCCAGATTCAGGGTGTTGGCTGTGATTAACAATATCGCTGGGGGTTACGCAAAAACACTTTTTTCCTTCAAAGTCAGGACAGAAATAAATTTCTTCTATCTCTGGTAATAATCCCAAAGTGTATTGCTGCTCTTTAATGCAACTTTGCAGAGATTTTTTACCACTGGCGACACCCCCTTGATTGGTTACGCCGACGATTTTCCAGCCAGACGCGGCGAAGTAAGCGATCGCTCCCTCAGCGCCTTGAATAATCTGCTGATCGCCGGGACGCTGGATAAACTTGTGATCTGAAAGTGGTGATCGCACGGTGCCATCAAGATCGAGGATGAGTAAGTTAGTCTCAGCATTGACATCTGAAGGATCTTGCTCCATTAGAGAGTTGTTTTCAAGTCAGTTGGCTATTAAACCAAGATAAGGGGAAAAGTCAGCTAAGAACGTGGAATCTTACAAGAAAATGACGAATCAAAATAACCGATCTAAATGGGATTTCGGCAGATTTTTGCAAACGCTGACCTATTTCGAGGTGATTCCTTTCTTCAACTGCCTTCAGCGGTTGCTGCAAGGTCGCACCAAGGATAATCAAGACAAACCTACTGGAGGAAAGCGCGTGGGAGTGATACTGGTTGCTGGGGCGACGGGTGGGGTCGGTAAACGAGTCGTGCGGCGACTGGTTGAACGGGGTTATCCAGTGCGTGCCCTCGTCAGAAATACTCAGAAAGCGCGGGAAATGCTTGGCGACAACGTAGAACTCTTTGAGGGAGACATCACCATCCCAGAAACATTGACTCCGGAAATGATGTCGAACGTTAGTGCTGTAATTTGTTGCACTGGGGTTCGGGTGCAACCAGTCGAGGGCGATACACCAGATCGGGCGAAGTATTATCAGGGTATCAAGTTTTATATGCCCGAAGTCGTTGACAGCCCGGAAATCGTGGACTATCAAGGCATCCAGAACTTAGTGCAAGTTGCTGCCAACTACTTTAGCCCTCAGACGAAGGGGGGAGCTGAAAAAGTAGTATTTGATTTTAGCAACCTTTCAGATGACATCAAGAATACTTGGGGTGCGGTGGATGATGTCGTTATGGGTGGCGTAAGCCAGAGTGGGATACAACTGGTGGAAGGCACGGCGCTGTTTGCGGGCAACGTATCAACCGACAACTCTGGTGGTTTTGCTTCCGTTCGCACCCGCAACTTCGACACTCCGATAAATTTGGCAGGATACGAGGGTGTGGAATTGCGCCTCAGAGGCGATGGAAAACGCTACAAATTTTTCATCCGCACTGAATCCAGATGGGATGGGGTTGCTTATTCTTATTCTTTTGATACCGTAGCCAATACCTGGATCGATGTTCGCGTTCCCTTCGCTGATTTAACTCCCGTGTTTCGCGCCAAAACTTTGCAAGATGGCGAAGCAATTAATCCCAGTAAAATTTGCTCGTTCCAGTTGATGTTGAGCAAGTTTGAATACGATGGAGAACTAAATCCGAAGTTTTCACCGGGAGGCTTTGCTTTGCAGGTGGAATCTATCAAAGCTTATGGCGGCGCGATGCCTCAATTTATCATGGTCAGTTCGGCAGGTGTAACTCGTCCCGGTCGTCCTGGAATCAATTTAGGGGAAGAACCGCCAGCAGTGAGAATGAACGACCAACTAGGAGGAATTCTTACTTGGAAATTGCGCGGTGAAGAAAGTATCCGTGAAAGTGGTATTCCTTACACAATTATCAGACCTTGTGCTTTGACGGAAGAACCAGGAGGCAAGGCGTTAATTTTCGAGCAAGGTGATAATATTCGGGGCAAAGTGAGCCGGGAAGATATTGCCGAATTGTGCGTGCGATCGCTAGAACAACCCAAAGCCTGTAATCTCACCTTTGAGGTAAAAGAGGCCCAAGAGAGTCAAAGTTCTCCCGACTGGGAAAGCTTATTCTCCAGCTTGCAAAGCGATCGCATTGCAGCAATCAAATCGTAAAACAAATAGACTTCTTGCCTCTGCGGTTTTATAAAAAACTCCGTGCAAGAAGTCTACTATCTTTACAAACATTTGCTTGTCCCTACTTTATTCCCTCAAATTGCCCCAAAAAAGTTGGTTGAGGACGGAGAAGATTCACCTCTAAAACGGCTTTCACCGTCGCGAGTGCTTCCCGCGTCGAATAGGATTTCATCACCCCATCTCCATACCGTCCCCAATCGGGTGTACCCAAGCCGCTCGCATTCACACCTAATTGACGGCAAGTATACACGGCGCGTGACAAGTGGAACTGCTGCGTGATGACAACCGCCTGTGTCACCCCAAAAATCTCTCGTGCGCGATAGCAACTTTCATAAGTGCTGAAACCAGCATAATCCAGAGTAATATCAGCAGCCGGTACACCGCGATCGCTCGCGTAGCGCTGCATTACGCTCACTTCATCGTAGTCGGTGCGGCTATTATCGCCCGTCATCAACAGTTTTTTAACCCGACCCATCTGATAAAGTTGCACAGCCGCTTCCACCCGATCGGCTAGCATCGGTGTGGGGCTACCGTCGGGCAATACGCCTGCACCAAGAACAATGGCGACACGCTCAGCCGGAACTTGGGCAGGCTCGGTATAGCGATCGCTTCTGGTAACTGCATTCACATAGTAGATCGTCGCTGGAGCGAGCGCGGCACTTCCCAACAAGAGGAGCAGAAAAACACGACGCCAGTTAGACAAAAACCATTGACGCACGCTCAATCAAACTCCCCCCAAACGTTATCAGAAATCTGTTCTAGCTAGCCTCAAGGAATTGCATCCCAACTCCGGAAAATATCAATCGGCCAAAATAACCCCTTAAAAAGAAAAACCCCTGGCTTGTCTCCAGGGGTAAACATCAGGGTGCATCTAACTAATCTTTGTTTTACATAGACAACGTAGCTATATCCGGAAGAAAACTAATTTCTATACCTCTACGTCTTCAGTTGTTCTTCCGATCGGAATTTGAAAGATTAACGAGCGAATCAACTTTGTCTAATTAGGCAGAGTAGGAAACGCCCAGCCTGTCTAATCCACGTTTCACGCTGCGCTAGCAGTGGCAAAGAACAACTTCTCCAAGTTTTGTGGCTGCATAAATGCTACGTATTGAGGGGCAATCTCCGGGGGTAGCAGTTCAATCAATAGCTTGTTCTCAATCCACAACTCGATCACATCAAAAAACGAGTCCCGGTTACAGCGCAGCACGCGCCAGCCTTCACGGGTGGCAATCTTCTCAATCTGTTCTTGGCTCGTCGGTACAGATATGGCAGCATGGGTAGCTGTAAACGGTGAGTACAAAACGTTTTGAATGAATGCTGCCTGCTCGTAACCTTCACCAGGTATCATTTCGGTACCAACCGGATAAATCTCAATCATCGTCCCGTACTCATCGCCAGCAATAACGATATAACTGCCTGGATTTGGTGGGAATGGGGCAACCTTCCCATTCCATATCTCTGCAAAGACATTGGCGACGTGAAGGGGATTTTCAGCGGGGAGAGAAATGTGGTGAATCATAGAGAGTGACTGCTCCTGAAGGAAATCGCTGCAAGAATTTAAATTAGGTACTTCTGAAACATCCATCTGAGTCATTGAAATTTCGCAAACAGCCAGGTTGTTCCCACAAAGTTCACCCGATTGGGTGAGTTTCCATCACCTGATTGCATGACTTAAATCGAGGTGAATCCACTTAAATCTCTCGTGCGCGATCGCTTTCAATCGAATTCAGGACTCTTGGAACTGAAAATAAAGCTAACAGTGGCACCGCTCTGTTTCTAAGGGAAATTTCTGGTTGGATAGGGTGCTTTGATAAATCTTTGCGCGATCGCCTTGATCTGAAGCACCATTAACCTTTGACGCCGCTCCCTGCATCTGTCGGCACAATATATCGTTGCAAAAAGAGGAAGACAAGCAGCACTGGAGTAATGGAAATGACAGAACCCGCTGCTACCAGTCGCCAATCCAGGGATAATGCCCCGGCAAGGGTAGCGACACCTAAGGGGAGGGTGTAATATTCGGGTCGGTCGAGGACAATTAAGGGCCAGAGAAAGTCACTCCAAGAACCGATAAAGACAAAAATTGCCAGCGTTACCAGTGCTGGGCGAATTGCTGGAAGCATGACGTGCCACCACAAGCCTAGCTCCGAGCAGCCATCCATCCGAGCCGCTTCTTCTAGTTCTTTGGGCACGCCCTGAAATGCTTGCCGCAGCAAGAAAATCCCGAAGGCAGAGGCGATGCTTGGCAAAATAACACCCAAATAGGTATTTCTCAAACCTAGCTGTACGGTCAAGATGTACAGGGGAATCATCACGATTTGGAACGGAATCATAATCGTGGAGACGACAGCCGCAAAAACCATGTCCCGCCCCCGAAAATCCAGCCGTGCCAAGGGGTAAGCGGCAAGCGAGCAGAATAGCAGATTTAAGCCCACTGTCAGCACTGCCACCAGGGTACTGTTGAACAAATACTGACCAAAGGGATTGGTTTGCCAAACGGTGATGAAGTTCTGGAATGTCGGCTCTTGTGGGACTATCTGGGGTGGGAACTGAAAGATATTTTCAGTGGGAGATTTTAAGGAAGTACTGATGAGCCAAAGTAGAGGAAAAAGCATCACTAGCGCGATCGCTCCCAGAAACCCATACATCCAAAAAGTTTTAACTTTTGAGTTTTGAGTTGTAAAAAGGCGATATATCACGTTTGTTTTTTGAGTTTTGGAATTTATCATTGGGCGACAATAGCTGTTTTCTTTAATTGAAATCAGTCAATAAAAAATAATTATTTATTTTTATTATTATTAATAATTTATGATGTTTATTTTTGGAAAAATCTTGCTTTTAATCTAATTAAGTCATATTATAGTAAGAGTATTGGTCTAACCAAATGCTTGTTCTAAGTAGGTGGTTGGAGCGCAGAGGACAATGTCCTCTGCGCGGAAATTAAAAAATAAAAATTGAGAAATTGAGATTTCATCGCATCATCCTCAACCCCGTTTCTGTACAGACGCCCTGCAAAGATTTATCCCAGCTATCAATTGGCAACTCTAGGGAAAAAGCAAAGTCAAAGACAATGCCGATAGTTAATTGGGTTGCCCATTCAGATGAATTGAGCAAGCGATCGTAATAACCACCACCATAACCTAAACGATATCCCCGCACATCACAAGCTACAGATGGCACAAGAATTAAATCTACCTCTGTTGAGTGTAAAACAGGGCTATCTGGGTGCGGTTCAAGAATACCATAGGCACCTTTTTGTAGGGAGTCTCCAGGTTTCCAGAGATGCCAAATAAGACGATCGCCAACACAGCGAGGAAATCCCCATCGGCGACGAGCGCTAATGAGAGGGCTAAGGTCAGGTTCTTGTCGAAAACTGAAATAAGCTAAGACCGTTTTGGATTGGGTAAATAGGTGGGAAGATTCCAGGTGGGTACAGATGCGATCGCTCTTTTCTCTCCATTCCTCCACAGGCATCAATTGCCGTGTTTTGAGAAGCGATCGCCTTAATTGCTGTTTATCCAGTTGATGATCGACTTTGTTCACAAGTCTTATAACTTAAGGTTTGTGGCGAGGGGGTTATCGTCCATCCTTTGACTTGATATCCTGGGGACTTGTTTTGCGAGCGCTATTTTCGCTCCTGACAACGCAGAAACCCGTTTTGTTCGGCAAAACGGGTTCTTTACACTGGCGAGTTTTTCACGCTTACTCAGCGTGCTGCCGATACCAATCGATTGTGTTCTTCAGCCCTTGCTTGAAGTCCACTTGGGCAGTGAAGCCAAACTCTTGCTTCGCCCGTTCTGTATCTAAACAGCGGCGCGGTTGACCGTTCGGCTTATCGGTTTCCCAGATAATTTCGCCCTGATAGCCCATCAGTTCGCAAATCAGTTCTACCAAATCCTTAATAGAAATTTCATAACCCGTTCCCAAATTGACGGGTTCTGCGCCATTGTAGTCCTGGGTACCCATGACGATACCCAAAGCCGCATCTGTAGAGTAGAGAAACTCGCGAGTGGGACTCCCATCGCCCCATACAGGTAGCTGCTTATCGCCTCTAGCTTGAGCTTCGTGGACTTTGCGAATTAAGGCGGGGATCACGTGGGAACTCTTGGGATCGAAGTTATCTTCCGGGCCGTACAAGTTCACTGGTAACAGGTAAATGCCGTTAAAGCCGTACTGCTGCCGGTAGGATTGGAGTTGCACCAGTAAAGCTTTCTTCGCAACGCCATAGGGGGCGTTAGTTTCTTCCGGATAGCCATTCCAGAGGTCATCTTCTTTGAATGGTACTGGCGTGAACTTGGGATAAGCGCAGATAGTCCCTACACAAACAAATTTTTGAACCCCTGCTTGATAGGCAGCATGAATCAGTTGAGTGCCCATCATCAGGTTGTCGTAGAATAATTCAGCGGGTTTTACCAGATTCAGACCGATGCCACCGACGTGAGCGGCGAGGTGAATCACGACATCCTGCTGCTCAACGGCGCGTTGACAGTGTTCTAAGGAGCGGAGATCGTACTCGCGCGATCGCGGTATCGTAATCTTGTTTTGATCGGCTCCGGCTTTACACAACCGATCTACGACCTGACGCCCCAAAAAACCAGCTCCGCCAGTGACGAGAATCCGTTTATCGCTTAAATCTAAACTAGCCATATCTCTTGCCATCCTCCACTGGATTCAGGATATCTCCAAAAATTGATGAGTGATGAGTTAATGAAAAACTCATCACTCATCACTCAGTAGGGCGCGGGGATCGCTCTTGCCCCTACAAGTCAAAACGACTTAATCGTGCATACTACCTACATTCTGGCGAATCGTGGCAAGATCCAGAGGCGAGTGCGAACCATTGCCATTCGGACAATTCAAGCCCAAAGCTTGCATATCCGCTTCTACCATCAAGCGAACTAATTCTTCAAAAGTAACCGATGGTTTCCAACCCAGCTTTTGGTGCGCCTTCGTGGGATCGCCAATCAGTAAATCCACTTCCGCTGGGCGCAAATAGCGTTCGTCAAACTCTACGTAGTCTTTCCAATCTAGATTGACGTGTTCAAAGGCAATATCCAGGAATTGACGAATGGAGTAAGTTTCTCCTGTGGCTACAACGTAATCATCTGCTTCCTGTTGCTGTAGCATCAGCCACATTGCTCTTACATAGTCTTTTGCATAGCCCCAATCCCGCTTGGAATCGAGATTGCCCAGGTAGATTTTTTTCTGCTTCCCGGCAACAATGCGAGCGATCGCTCTGGTAATTTTGCGCGTGACAAACGTCTCGCCTCTCCGTGGACTTTCGTGGTTAAAGAGTATCCCGTTACACGCAAACAGGCCGTAGGATTCCCGATAATTCACCGTCTGCCAGTGAGCGTAAAGCTTCGCACAGGCATAAGGACTGCGAGGATAAAACGGTGTGGTTTCCTTCTGAGGCACTTCTTGTACCTTACCAAACATCTCAGAAGAACCCGCCTGATAAAACCGTACCTCAATGCCGGTACGCTGCTGGTAGTCCCGAATCGCTTCCAAAAGGCGTAGCGTCCCCATCCCGACCGCATCAACGGTGTATTCCGGCGAGTCAAAACTAACGCGGACGTGGGATTGGGCACCTAAATTATAAATTTCTACCGGCTGGACTTGTTCTAAAATCCGGCGTAGAGTTGTGCCATCGGTTAAATCGCCATAGTGCAGAAACAACCGCACACCCTCTTTGTGAGGGTCTTCATACATATAATCGATCCGGTCTGTATTAAATGTAGAAGTTCGGCGAATGATCCCGTGAACTTCATAGCCTTGCTCAAGCAAAAATTCGCTCAAGTAAGAACCGTCTTGTCCCGTAATGCCCGTAATTAGCGCTCGCTTGCGTTGCGTCATACTTAGTATTCCCTATAGCCTGTGACGAAACAATCGTCTTAACAGTAACTGGTAATTATCCTGTAAGCTTTCTCTCGCTAACATTGCAGCAAGAGTCACTTGCACCCAAATTTATGAAAAATCCCTCTGTAAGTAGAGGAAATCCTTAATTCACTCCTTACGTTAACGCAAAATCTCTGGCGCAACATCAGGAATATACGTAGATTCTGCTAAGCATCGGCAATAAGACTTACGTATTTCGACGGTGGACTAAATGTTGAGCAAAGAAGAGGGGAAAAGCTTCTTGCAAGAGTACCTACAATACCTGTTGCATAAATTCTGAGCGACACAAATTAATTAATCGCCATTACAACAACCAATTTATCTAAACTCTGAAATTAGACATGAAGAGTTTACCTGCTGTAGAGGCAAGCGTAACTCCCAGCGCTGTACTAACTCATCAAACGATGAACGACAAAATACTACAGCTCTCTCTACACAAGGAGGAAAGCTGTAGGAGCCGTTGTTCAAAGAACTTGACTTGAGTTATAGATTGCCGAACATTAGCTATGTTTCAGTAGGCACCATTGTCTTTGGGGGAAACGACAACGCCAATTGTTTTTACAACTAGCCACAAATCCAGCCAGAAATTCCTGGCATTGACGTAATAGACATCTATCTGGACTCGGCGCGGATAAGGGATGTCATTGCGCCCAGAAACTTGCCATAATCCGGTGATTCCAGGTCGAATCGTCAGCACTTTGTCAATGTGATGTCCGTATTTTGACAACTCCTCGGCAACGAGAGGTCTTGGCCCGACAACGCTCATGTCCCCTTTAAGAACGTTCCAGAATTGGGGAAACTCATCCAGGCTAGTTACCCGTAGGAATTTACCAATCCATGTAATTCGAGGGTCGTCTTTGAGTTTGAAATTATCCTCGAATTCCTGACGCAGATGGGGTGAGGTTGCCATCATTTGCAGCAAAACTTCGTCTGCATTTGGCACCATCGTTCTGAATTTGAGACAGCCAAAAGGCTGATGATTTTTCCCGATTCGTTCCTGGACATAAAAAATGGGACCTCGTGTGCTAAGAGCAATCAGCAAGGCCAACAACAGGTAAACGGGAGAAAACAAAATCAAAACCGACAGTGAAAACAGAACATCAAAACATCGCTTAGCGAAATCTCGGTCTAGACGCTGTAGGGGGAGGTCTTGCTGTTTGCTCAAACCTCTGGGCCTACCTGTCGGCGCGAGTGGTTGAAAACCTCGCTTCACGAACGCCCACAACATCTTGCCGGAGATAAGTTGGCTTTCGGCAGTCATCTTACTCCTTCACTTCACACCACACAGTCCCGATCATAAAGCCACAAGACGCCTGAAGACAGCTAATGGAGTCCCAGAAAGTAGAATTTGGTCATTAGTCATAGGTCATTGGTCATTAGTCATGGGTTTTTAGCAATCGGCTAAAGAGCATGACTGATGATTAGGGACGAATGGCTGAGGATGACTGAAATTCTTGATAACAGCTCTCTAGAAAGGCTAGATAGCGCTTCTGGAAAGTTTGAGGGGCGAACTGAGAAGCGCGGACTCTAGCAATCTCCGGATTAAATAATCCTTGCGATGCTTCAAAGGTTTTTACCGCTTCTATCAAAGCCGCTTCTGTTTGGGCTGGAAAAAATAAGCCAGTCCCCTGTGTCGGGTGTTCCCGAATATCCAGAACGGTTTCTAATGCCCCACCAGCACCATAGGCGATCGCAGGAGTGCCACAAGCTTGGGCTTCTACCAACGCCATGCCAAAGTCTTCACAGGCTGCATATACAAATGCTTTTGCTTGAGCCATATACTGCTCAACAACATCATCTGGTTGTGACCCTAGCACTTTTACATTGGGTTTCGCTAGCTGGCGCATTTCGTCAAGTTCCGGCCCCGTGCCAATCACCACAAGCGGGCGTCCCAGTTGGTTAAAAGATCGGACAATTAAAGATACTTGCTTGTAACTCACCAGCCGGGAAACGGTGAGGTAAAAATCTTCTTTCTGGGGCTGAAAGGAAAACCGCTCGATATTGACGGGTGGATAAATGACTTCTGCTTGCCGCCGATAGCAGCGCCAGATGCGACGTGCGGTGTGTTGGGAGTTGGCGATGAAATAATCAACGCGGTTTGCGGAGAGTACATCCCACTGACGCAGTTGATGGAGTAGATACCGAGTCAGGATGCCTGGGAGACCCCGTCCTAGTCGGCTACTGTCTAAGTAATCAAAAGTTAAATCCCAGGCGTAGCGCATGGGCGTATGGCAGTAGCAGATATGCAGTTGTTGCGGGCTGGTGAGGACTCCTTTGGCGACAGCGTGGGCAGAGGAGAGAATGACGTCATAGTCGCGTAAGTCTAGCTGTTCAATCGCTAGTGGTAGTAGAGGGAGATATTTTTGGACGCCACTGCGGGCTTTCGGGAAGTGTTGCAGGAATGTGGTGCCAATGGGGCGATTGAAGAGATAACTTTCGGGATTGGTGGATTCAAAGTCAATTAGGGCATAGAGGTCGGCATCAATGTGCTTGAGGATTTCCCGGACAACAAGTTCTGACCCGCCAGTAGCTTGGGGGGTCAACCATTCATGGACGAGGGCATACTTTAATGACAAAGCTGACTTCACAGTTGCGCGTACTTAAGGGCTGAGTGTAAATTTTACTCACTCCTCAGCCAGCGATCGCTAGCTCAAGAGCGATCGCTGTAGACTCTAAGTGCATTACCGCACTTTTGCACGCCTGACACTGGATTACAGGGAATTAAAAATAGACTTCCTAGAACTTAGCTTAGAAAAATAGCCTGATTCTTCTCTTCTACTACTTTTTTGAGCTTTAGAGAGCGAGTAGAAATCGCAGGCAGCTTTTGGTTAACTTCCACAGTAACTGTTTATCCCGTTTACTAAATTTTTTTCTGGATTATAGGATTTCTGCAATTTTTTAAATCCAGCGTCAACTGCGGGAAAATCCCTTTTTTTGAGAGCTGAAACATATTCGCGAGTTGCCTTACTACTCTCTCGATACATTCTAATAAAATCAGCTTGAAACTTTTTAAGCTTTGGATCGTTGACGCTAATATTTGTCATTTTTTGAGCTGATTTATCCCAAATCTCGGCTGTTTTAGCTAGCGCTTCTGGAGAGCTATTCTGACCTCCATTGGTCACGGTTTTGGTTTCATTCACCGTTTCATTGGTAATCTTGAAAATCTTTTGACACTGAGTGATTTTGCTTTCGGTGCAACTGACAATCGAGAAACTGACGGCGGCAGTCACGGGAAGGATGACAGCGTACCGACGAAGAAAGTGCATGAAAACTCTCCTGATGAGTTGATGGGTACTTCCACTTTATTTCCCTAGGATTGACAGCCAATCGGGATACGATGGCAAACCAGAGACCGAGATTAAGATTCGGTCTCTTCGGTTGCTTCAATGGCATCCACAAGGCGTTGTAAAGCTTCTGTTAGCTGCATCAACCGCACAAGAGAATCATCTTGGGTTTCTGCCAAGGTTTGCACCGCATCGCTTAAGGCAAAAATTTGATAGTGCTGCTGTTGGACTTGATGCCCCTGTTCTTGTACTTGAATGGTCAGGGCATCCACTCGGTCAGCAAGGCGGTTAATTGTCTCATTAGTGGCAATTACTGCCTCCCTAAGGTTTCCCTGTTGTTGTACTTGAATTGTGAGAGCATCTACTCGCTCGCCAAGACGGTCAATTGTGTCAGCGCTGGCAAGTACTGCCTCTGCAATTTGTTCAACAATCGATTCTAAACGACCTAATCTAACTTCCACTCCAGAATTATCCATGACGATGCTGATGCCATTGCCAAGCGTCAGCAACGATTTTACTCAGGTCTGCGTATTGCGGACACCAACCGAGGATTTTTTTTGCTTTATCGCTGCTGCCGACTAAAATAGGGGCGTCCCCGGCACGGCGATCGCGTTCTACTGCGGGAATCTCCCGACCTGTTACCGCCTTGGCTGTCTCAATCACTTCTCTGACTGAGAAACCGTTGCCATTTCCTAAGTTAAAGACATCGCTCGTTCCCCCTTGCAGGAGATACTCTAGCCCTAAAACGTGAGCATCTGCTAAGTCGCTGACGTGGATGTAGTCCCGAATTCCGGTGCCATCTGGGGTCGGGTAATCGGTGCCGAGAATGAAGATAGATTCCCGTTTGCCCAAAGCTGTCTGAAGTACCAGGGGAATCAGGTGCGTTTCTGGCTCGTGATCCTCACCGAGTAAGCCATCGGGATTCGCACCAGACGCATTGAAATAGCGGAACGCCACAGACCTGAAATCGTAGGCGAGATCAAAATCCGCCAGAATTTTCTCTACCATCCACTTACTGGTTGCGTAAGGACTGAGGGGATTTTGGGGATGGTGTTCGGTCATGGGAACTTCCTGGGGCATCCCGTAGATGGCGCAAGTGGAAGAAAAGACAAATTTCTTCACGTTTGCAGCCACCATTGCTTCTAGCAGTGTCAGAGTGCCAGCGACGTTGTTGTGGTAGTATTTCGCGGGATCGGTGACGGACTCTCCCACAGCAATATAAGCGGCAAAGTGCATAACTGCCGCAATGTTGCGAGTGGCAAAGAGTTGGTCGAGGAGCGCGCGATCGCTCATATCTCCCACTACCAGCTCTACCTTGAGTACATTTTCCACCAATTCCCGATGTCCGTACACCAGGTTATCCAATACCACTACCCCATAGCCCGCCTTGATCAGCGCCAGTACGGCATGGGTTCCAATATATCCAGCTCCACCCGTCACCAGAATGGTTGGTTTGACTTGCGACACGTTCAATACCTTCTCAAACTTTGAATCAGTGCTTTATAAGGATAGCTAACTGAGGGCAATGCGTTGTCCTCAGTAAGAGAGCCTGTGTTCCTTATAAATACTTTCCTTCACCAAACTAGCGATCGCATACCTCTTTCGTCTGAAAATCGCACAGAAACGCGGAAGCATCCCCATTTCTGTGCGATTCAAAATTATATCTTAGAGATTTTTGCGGCTAAGCTTACAACCCAGCGCTTTAGTGACCTTGATTACTTTTGAGGAACTGCGCGATCGCTTTGTTGTCGGGGAACAAACAGGGTTTTAGAGCTTGCCGGTGGTTGATTGCGGCGATCGCGGTGTTCTTGACAGCGAGGCAACCTG
Organism: Coleofasciculus sp. FACHB-542; assembly: GCF_014695825.1. Taxonomy (NCBI): domain Bacteria; kingdom Bacillati; phylum Cyanobacteriota; class Cyanophyceae; order Coleofasciculales; family Coleofasciculaceae; genus Coleofasciculus; species Coleofasciculus sp. FACHB-542. The sequence goes on from NZ_JACJPB010000038.1 coordinate 31,946, forward strand.
TGTAAAAGTGGCAGCTTTTCATCTTCGAGACTCTCTACCGTACACAAAATCGGTCTTTGATTTTCTGCACCCGCTACTGGTACAGGTGAGAGTGTATTTCCTTGAAAGTCTGTCACAATTTCTGTCTTGGGTTGGTTCCCAGGTTCCGGTTGGGGATTTGAACTGGGTATGGGGGTAGGAGTTGGCGCAGGACTTGGCACGGGAGTTGGCGCAGGAATTGGCGCAGGAATTGGCGCAGGAATTGGCGGTGGAGGAGTGGTATTGATCGTAATATTGCCCTGAACCGTTCCACCGGGGAAAGATTCGGGGGGCGAAATTGTCGAAGTGCCCGTGGTGATGGCTTGGGCAGTTCCATTCGTCGTGGGATCGCCAACAACAAATGGAGTCGAGGGGACTGGAACTCCCCCGTGATGATTGATATTAATGGCTCCACCCCCGCCCGTTCCGGTCGTGTTAATGCTGGGGTTATTGTAGGTAAAAGTAACAAACTTATTATCAACGGTGAGATTCTGTCCCGCCGCGATAGTTACATTACCGCCAGTGCCACTGCCAAGACTCTGAGCATCGATGATTTTGGCGGCGATATCATTACCAGCAATCAGCGTGATGTCACCACCATTGCCAGAGGAAGAGCAAGAATTGCACTTAGAACTGGAATCTATGGTTTCAGTCTTGATATTGCCTCCGGCGCTAATTGCGATCGCGCCGCCAGTCCCAGAAGCAGCCGTGCCAAAGTTATCAGAAGAGGAAAAGATATCTCCGGTTGTAATATTTCCCGATGGGGCGCTGAGGGTAATTGCACCTGCATTACCAGGGCGATTGCGAGAGTCTAAATTGTAAACTTGATTAACTGGATCGGCGGCATTAATAGAACCGCTGGTGCTGCTAATACTTATATTTCCACCAGACGACTGAATGGTTTGAACATTAATATCACCCGGTGCCGACAAGGTAACATTTAAAGGTTCCGCTGGTCCCAATAAATCATCAGATTTAATGGTTCCTGCAACTGTAATCGTTCCAGCTGAGGTAGGAGATTTCACAAAGGTTGTGTAGGAGGGATTTGCGCCTGCATCGTCAAAATATTCGGGAGGGGCACCCGGAAAGGGTTCGGCGAAGGGTACGTTATCAGTTGTCCCAGTCGCACCTGCTTGTAAAAGCAGGGCACGACTATTAGGATCTACCTCTGGATCGATCGCATTAATGACGATATCTCCACTAATCGTAATTTTTCCGGCTGCGATTATCTTCAGGGAAGCACCCGTATAAGAATCAAGCATGACATCGCCATCAGACGTAATGATGGGGTCATAAATACTTTGAAACTTGCCGCCAGCTCCCGATAAGTTGAGAATTGAGAAATTCCCCCCTGCTGAATAGTGAGCATCTCCAGAAATCACTCCATCACTGATTAAACTGAGATTGCCGCCACTTTGAAAGGGTGTTTCTGGGTGATTCAGTGCCAAAATATCAACCGCTTGATTGCCTTGAACGGTGAGATTCCCTCCCGCCTTCGCTACAAAAGGGGTCGCGACGCTATCCCGCACTCGCACGGTATCTTTTGCCAGCAAATTCATATCCTCAGATGTCTGTATTTGGCTTTCAACCAGAGTCAAATTATGGTTGGCTGAAAGTGTAGCTGTTCCCGCATTGAGCTGACGGACTACCACATCCCCCGCTTCTACTTTGATACCAGAACCTGTTAGTTCTACCTCTCCTTTGCTATTTGTAGTCAGTCCAGTGGCATTTCCCGCTTTGCTACCTGTTAGTAGCTGGGGTAGAGAGGAAACTGTTGCGGTTGAGGACTGACTAGCATCAGGAGAAATGGGTTGAATCTCCAAACTTAGCAATTGTCCGGGTTGACTAATCCGGACTGTATTCTGACCCGGTACTGCTGCCACAATTAGTTTACCGCTTGGTGCTGACAGAGTTCCCTGGCTAACAACAGTGCCACCCAGCAAGGTAAGATTTTGCCCTTCTTTAACTGCTAGTTCTCCGGAGTTGACAATAGCACTCGGTTGAGCGGTATTAAACGAATAACTGCTGGGCATTCCCGTTAAGGTTGCGTAATTATTATTGCCGCTAGCATTAAAAGAATTAGAGCCAAGACCAATCCCTGTGGCAGTGGTTGCGGTAAAGCTTCCCGGCACATCCAATCTGGCATTGGCACCAAATATAATCCCCGATGGATTCATCAGGTATAAATTAGAATTTCCTCCGGTGACTTTAATTAAGCCATCAATGGTAGAGGGATCTCCACCCACTACTCTGCCTAAAATATTTTCAATTTTGGGATTAGAAATAAAGTTAGCTATTTGGTCTGCATTGAGGTTAAATTGCTCAAAGCTGTGGAAAAGGTTTGCTCCATCACCAGACAGTTTTCCTCCGCCGATATTGATTGTATTGCCTTCAGGAGCGGCAATTGTGCCCGTACCGTCTTGAGCTGGAACAATCGTTTCTGCCTGTGCCGGTTTCACAGCGATCGCTGGTGCAACGGCAAGTAAGCTAAGCAATACGCCAGAACTTTCAAAAGCTGATTTCATCTGGTGTTAACCCATTGGGGTCATGATTTATCCTGCTCCTCATTACCAGGATTGATAGAACTATCAGGATCTCAAACAGGCTTCATTAATAAATAAATAAAATATTTCTAAAAGCGAATTTTATTAAACTCTATTTGTGTAAATATAGGGATAAAAGTACTTTTATTGTGTACGCAGAAGTACGAATTAATAGCTAATTCTACGGTTAACCATGATTTCTGTTTTTAAATAAAAACATATTTGTACTTTGACAATGCTTTAATACTATAAAACCTGTGTAAATTTACTGAACATTGAAAAGGTTTCCGGATTGACAGCTATAACAAAGAAGTATTTAACAAGGCTTGTTGTAAGACAATTTTACAAAGTTAAAACTACGTATATTCGCGGAGGATTAAAATTCCTATTTTTGGTAAAGACTCTATTTCAGATTACAACTTATTCCTCGATCTGAGACTGCCGGATTTGTTAGGAAACCAACAAATATTGAGTCTGTCAAATATCTGGGTTGTTAGCTTAGCTTCTAACCTTGCTCAGTTCCAACCTTTTTTTGCAATTGCACAGTATTCTACGCCCAAAAATAAGTAAGCTCATTTGGTCATGCAATTGCGAACAATAAATCTCTTCTAATATTGAATAATGAGGTTTTTGGTATGAAACAACCGCTCTATTTCTTAACTCTCGCTTTCTGTGTTGCCTTAACGATTTCCTCACATCAAAAAGCTGAGGCGGCTGGAACTGTCGGGAACGGAACCGCTGCAAGTTGTACTGAAACTGCTTTAGATACTGCTTTAGTAGGCGGGGGGACTGTAACCTTTAATTGTGGTTCTAGTCCGCATACGATTGTAGTGAAAGAAAAGGTACTTTCCGCGAATACAGTAATCGACGGACGAAGTGTAGTAACTCTCAGCGGAAATGGAACTAATCGGATTTTTTCCACTGATAGCCTCGTTCAACTGACTCTAAGAAATCTCACTATTGCGAATGGCTTTAGTACCGAAAATGGTGGCGGCGTTTATAGCGGCTACAGAGGTAAGTTAGTGGTACTAAACTGTACCTTTAACAACAACAAATCAACAATGCCGGGAGAGGCGGGAGGCGGTGCAATCTATAGTAAGAGTGAAAGTACAATTGTTGTAGATAAAAGCACTTTTACCGGAAATCAAGCTAGCCTCGGCGGAGCAATCTATGACTTGCTCAGCGACTTAACCGTAACGAATAGCACTTTCACGGGAAATACCGCTGGAATTGTGGCTCCTGGGGGGGCGGGTGGTGCCATTTATAATGATGGTGCGAATGGTAATTTAGGTAAAATTATTCTCCGGAACAACACCTTCACAAACAATATTGCCACCAATCAAGGCGGGGCTTTTTTTAATCAACTTTATAACAACAATACGACGACAATCGAAAATAACACCTTCTCTGGAAATAGCGTTACGGGCACTGGCGACAAAGGATTTGGCGGTGCTATTTTCGTGGTCGGTGGCACCACAACTGCCCCTAATTACACTGCCGGAACAAACAGCACTATTTTTATAGTGAGGAACACTACCTTCTCTGGCAACATTTCTGCGAATCAGGGCGGGGGACTGTGGACGGGAAATGACGTAAGCGCAGAAGTTTCTAATACTACTTTTTCAGGGAATCGTGCTGTGACTCCAGATGCCAAGGGGGGTCTAGGCGGCGCAATCATGAGAACCAGTGGCAAGATGACCATCAATAATGTCACGATTGCTAACAATTATGCTGGGTTTATGGGGGCTGGTATTTTTGGCAGCAGTCCAGATATAACCCTGAAAAATACAATTATCGCTAACAATAAAGCGGATAATGGCGGGAATACCTGGAATATTAAGCAGAATTGTTCTGACGAAATGACTAATGGCGGCAACAATATCCAATTTCCCGCCAAAAACCCAAACGATCCCACTGACAAAAACTGCGCGGTTGGCATCACGATTGTTGAACCAATGCTAGGTGCACTTTCTGCGACTGGTGGTTTGACTCAGACTCTACCCTTATTAGCAGGGAGTCCAGCGATTAATACAGGAAATAACGCGACTTGCTTGGCAACGGATCAACGAGGTGTTGCCAGACCGCAAGGTGGTGTTTGCGATATCGGAGCATTTGAAGCAAAATAATCAGATGGGTAGTTGGTAACGGGATGTAATTTACCAATTACCGATTCTTTTCAAACTATCTAGTGCCTGGAGCCGAAAACAAGAAGAAAAAGCGCTTTTGTCTTCTTGTTTTTGGCTCCTGTATTTTTATGTCTAAGCTTTGACATTTGCAGATTGTTACTGAATAGTTAGCTCAACAGGTGCAAGACTAGGAGATAGTCAAAGGTACTATTCTTCTCTAGTCAACATCATGCTGGATACGCTGGATTTGGATCTTTCCCTCGATAAAAATACTTACGAGTCTCAGATTGAGACGCTAATGCGTCAAGTGCGATCGCTCCAAAAGGCTTGCTGGGACAAAAAGCTACCCATGATTGTCGTGCTGGAAGGTTGGGCGGCAGCGGGGAAAGGTGCTTTAGTCAAGAAAATGGTCAATTACATGGACCCGCGAGGGTTTACGGTTCACCCGATTTGGCCTCCCAACCAGGAAGAGCAACAATACCCTTTTTTGTGGCGCTTCTGGCGGAGACTGCCAGTCAAGGGCAGTATTGGGATTTTTTATCATAGCTGGTACACCCATGTTTTAGAAGACCGGCTGTTTGCACGAATCGAGGACTCAAAAATCCCAAGCGTGATGGCCCAGATAAACGCCTTTGAGCGCCAACTGGTGGATGATGGAAATGCGATCGCTAAATTCTGGATTCATCTAAGCCGCAAAGAATTAAAGCACCGACTCAAAGAATATGCCAAAGATCCGTTAGACGCTTGGCGAGTGCGTCCGGAAGACTGGAAACAAGAGAAACACTACGGTAAATATGTAGATTATGCCGAAGAAATGCTCGTCCAAACCAGCACTGGCTCCGCCCCCTGGACATTAGTGGAGGGCAACTGCCAACGCTGGGCGCAGGTCAAAGTCCTCACCCAATTCGCTGCCACTCTTACAGAAGCCCTCGACCGACTTCACATTCGGACGCCTATCACCCCTGTACCCCCTCAAAAACACCTCAACCCAGCAGAGCCGGATCTCTTAGCGCAAGTCGATCTCAATCTTGCTCTCTCCAGGGATGAGTACAAAAAGCAGTTACGCGATGCCCAAGTAGAACTGCTGAAGCTTCAGATGAAGATTCACAAACATCAAGTGCCCGTCTTGGTGCTGTTTGAAGGTTGGGATGCAGCTGGGAAAGGAGGAGCCATCAAACGCTTAACCGATGTCCTCGACCCCCGCAGTTATGCCGTTCATCCCTTCGCAGCACCTACGGATGAAGAGAAAGCGCATCACTACCTCTGGCGGTTCTGGCGGTGGTTGCCAACAGCAGGGACAATTGGCATTGATGACCGCAGCTGGTACGGGCGAGTGTTAGTAGAGCGTGTTGAAGGTTTTGCCACAGAACTGGAATGGCGCAGAGCCTACCAGGAAATCAATGAGTTTGAGAGCCAACTGACGAATGCAGGCTACGTTTTGGTCAAGTTCTGGCTGCATATTAGTCCTGAAGAACAGTATCAGCGATTCATATCGCGTCAGAATGACCCCTTTAAAGAATACAAACTCACCGCCGAAGATTGGCGAAATCGGGACAATTGGGCTTTCTATGAAGTGGCGGTCAATCAAGCAATTCAGCGGACGAACACTCCTAACGCTCCCTGGACAATTGTTGCTGCGAATGATAAATACTATGCCCGTGTTAAGGTAATTCAAACCGTAACCGAGGCGATTCGGGCAAAATTGAAACGTCAATAAGAGGCAATCGGTAATCGCTGGTGAATAGTCGTTACCAATTACCCATTACCAATTACCCATTACCAATTACCTACTATGTTTTTACTACTAACGCGGGTTCTGCTGTGGCTGCTGATTGGCACCTTAGTCTATTTTTTGTTAGTGCGATGGATTCCCAAACAATATCTCGCTTGGTTGGGCGGGCTGCTGTTGTTTGTCATCATGGTGATGGCGTTTTACAACCCCAATGAAAGGTTGGTATCGAGTGCCTGGAACATTCTTTCGTTTCCGCTCAAACCGTTGGGGTTGTCGATTATGCTTTTGTTGTTCGCCATTGGCGGAGTGAAAAAGAATGCGCTAACAGGCGTAGCCTGGAACCAACTTAGGATAGCCTTCTTCGTTTTGCTGTTGTCTAGTTTGCCAATCGTTGCCTACTGGCTGGCTCAGCAAGCGGAAGTGGAGGCGATTCAACTGGAGCAACGACGGCAACTGATTTGTCAAACTCAATGTCCGGCTGATATTACGCCGACCGGATCTCAAATTGTGGGGGCGATTGTGGTGCTGGGGCGAGGGACGACACAACCCAATCTTCCCTACCGGACACAGATTCAATTAACTGATACAGGCGATCGCATTCTATACTCTGCTCAGCTGTATCAAGAACAGCTACGGAGCGGTAATGACCCCTTAGTGATTGTCAGTGCAGGACCTAGAGCGGAGCTGACAGGAAATCAAGATAGTGTTAACGAGGCTAACGATGTCGCGGCGCTACTGGTCAGGATGGGTGTACCCCGCAATCGAATTGTGATTGAACCGCGTGGGGTTGATCTCCGCACCAGTGCGGTCAGAGTTGAGGAAATCTTGAGGCAGCGCGGTATTCGATCGCGCCGGATTATTCTCGTTGCCTCCGGCTTAAATATTCGCCGTGCCAACCTTACGTTTGCCAATTTGGGCGTCACGGTCATTCCCAGAGCTACAGATTTCTTTACCTTTCAAAGTGGGGCAACGCCTGCCCGACGCATCACCGTCACGGATTTTGTTCCCACCGTGGAAGCGCTAGTCACGACAACGCGAGTGGTAGAAGAATATCTCACTTTCATCTACTACTTCTTACGCGGCTGGTTGACACCCCTCGTTTTATAGAAGCAGCACGAGCGCCAATTCGTCTACGATGGTTTGGGATTGGATGTTAGGCGAAAGCTTCTTGCAGGTTGCAAGAAAGTTTTTTGTCTGTTGCCTTTTCTCAGTTTTTAATCCTCAGTCCTCACAGAATGGCTCACTCTCGGCTGCAAAAATTGGGTGCTTATCTGCGTCCCCACTGGCGACAGGCTACCTTAGGCGTTATCGCGCTGTTTGTTGTGAATGCAGTGGGCGTTTATATCCCTTTGCTGATTCGAGATAGCGTTGACGAACTCCGCCAAGCGTTCGACTTCGCTCAAATCTGGAAGTATGTAGCGCTAATCCTGATTCTGGCTTCGGCAATGTGGGTAGTGCGGATGGCTTCGCGCATCTTGCTGTTTGGAGTCGGGCGACAAGTAGAATTTGACCTGAAACAAAAGATTTTTCAGCATCTACTCACTCTGGAACCGTCTTATTTTGCAAGCAACACTGCTGGAGATTTGATTAACCGGGCGACTAGCGATGTGGATAATATCCGGCGTCTGCTGGGATTTGCCGTGTTAAGTTTGGCGAATACAGTCTTTGCCTACGGACTGACATTGCCGGTGATGCTATCGATTAATTTGAAGCTGAGTCTGCTGGCGATCGCAGTCTATCCGTTTATGCTGATCGCTGTGCAGCTATTTAGCGATCGCCTACGGAACGAACAGCTGGTGTTGCAAGAGGAACTCTCTAGCATCAGCGAGTTGATTCAAGAGGATATGAGCGGGATTGGTCTGATTAAAATCTACGCTCAGGAGGAGAACGAACGCCGTGCCTTCTCCCGGTTAAATAATCGCCTGTTGCAAGCCAATATCCAATTAGCAAAGACCAGAAATGTCTTGTTTCCAATCATTCAAGGCATGGCTTTTATCAGCTTACTGATATTGCTATGGGTTGGAGCACGATCAATTGTGGCGGGTGCGATCACAATTGGCGATTTTCTGGCGTTGATTCTCTATACTGAACGATTAGTTTTCCCCACCGCTTTACTGGGTTTTACGATTACTGCCTACCAACGAGGTGAGGTGAGTATCGACCGCATTGAGTCAATTCTGATGGCAGAAGCCAAAATTAAAGATTCTCCGAATGCACTCGCATTACCCGTTGAAAAAGTAAGCGGTAAATTAACAGCCCGTCAACTCAGTTATACGTTTCCGGGAGCCGAAACTCCCGCGCTTAAGAATGTTAGCTTTACGATTGAACCAGGGGAAACCGTGGCGATTGTGGGACCAATTGGCTCAGGAAAATCGACACTTGCCAATGCCTTGCCGCGATTAGTGGATATTCCAAGCGATAGTTTGTTCGTAGATGGCAATGATATTACGCAGATCAAATTGCCCGATTTGCGCGGAGCGATCGCTTATGTCCCGCAAGACAGCTTTCTGTTCAGCACTACCATCAAAAACAATATTCGCTACGGCAATCCTCTGAGCGAACAGACAGAGATTATTAATGCTGCCAAGCAAGCGCAAATTCACCCGGAAATTCTCAATTTTCCCCAGCAATACGAAACCGTTGTGGGTGAGCGCGGCATTACCCTCTCAGGGGGACAGCGACAACGGACGGCTCTCGCCCGTGCTTTGCTGATGGATTCCCCGATTCTGATTTTGGATGATGCTCTCTCCAGCGTTGATAATCAAACTGCCACAGCCATTTTGAATAATCTTTCGGAAGGCATCCAGCGCAAAACGGTTATTTTTATCTCTCACCAATTGTCTGCGGCTGCAACTGCCGATCGCATTTTTGTGATGGATCGAGGTCAAATTGTGCAGTCTGGGACTCATGCCGAACTTTTGCAACAACCTGGACTTTACCGTTCGCTTTGGAACCAGCACGAGCTAAAGGAAATCCTCAGCTAATTTTAGTGGCACTCAAGTAGCGATCGCTATTTGAGTTTCTTGAGGTAATGCAATTTGATTCGTCGGGTTGGATGGTACTTCGGAAACCCTGGGTGTAAAGAACATTAAAGCCGAACCCAGCAGACAATTAACGCACATTTTTCCGATTCCTCCTCAAATAAAGCGGCTCTTGGAGTCATCTGTTTGAGGTTCATTTTACCCATACTTTTTAAAATGCCAGCACTGAAGTGATATGATTGCCCTACTCAATCGGTTCTGGTGGGGAGCAGCCACCAGAGGTAACGGGGAAAGTTCGGTGTAAAACCGTCGCTGTCCCGCAGCTGTAATGAGATCCGTCGTTTTGGTCTCTCAGCCAGAATACCCGCCGAGAGAAATTGATTTGCGAAATCTGCGAGGTACAGAATTATGTCTAAAGATAGACGCTTTGCTTTCTTAAATCTGATGCAAAGCCGAACAGTAATTGTATTTTTGGTTTTAATTAGCACTTTCCTATGCGCCCAGCGGGCGATCGCTCACCATCCAATGGGTGGCAAGACGCCGTCTAATTTATTTGAAGGGTTCTTTTCAGGACTAGCCCATCCCTTAATTGGACTGGATCATTTTGCGTTCGTGGTGGCGATTGGATTACTGGCGGTTGGGCAAGTGCGGGGCGCGTTCATCCCAGCTGGGTTTGTATTGGCAGCCTTGGCGGGAACTGGGATTCATTTACTCAATCTAGATTTACCGGCAGCTGAGATAGCGATCGCCGGTTCCGTGATTGTCTTTGGGGCGCTGCTGCTAACGCCAAACAAACCAAACTGGATGGTTCTTATAGCGCTGGGAGCGCTTGCTGGTTTATTTCACGGCTATGCTTATGGCGAGGCAATCGTCGGTGCTGGTATGACGCCGCTTGTTGCTTACCTTCTGGGTTTCACTTTCATTCAATATGGCGTTGCCTTGGTTGCCATGCTGATTGGCAATGCAGTGAGCCGGAAATCTGCCACTCAACCTTTATCCTGGCAGCGATTTGCCGGTTTGGTTATCTGCTCGATTGGAGTGGTTTTCTTGAGTAATTCCGTCCTCGGTTAATGATAATCTCGCGCAAAGGTGCAAAGACGCTAACAAAAACTTTGCGTCTTTGCGCGAAATTTGAAAAGAAATTATCCTGATTGTGCAACACCAAAATTTAAGTGTGAAACGGCACGGTTACTAGTGGCAGAAACCCTAGTAGTATCCAATGCCAAAGCCATATGCTGGGTGAAGCTGACTCCTCTGATGGTGCCAGAAGCGCTTCGATTCTCTCCTCTAAACGATTTCGAGAGGTCATGGCACTGAACGCTGCACAGAAACTTTCAGACTGTACTGGCGAGACACTCACCACCAATAGCAGAGATTCTGCTAACAACAAGGGATCAACTTGTTGCGCCGCCCATCGATCCGCACGAAGTTCCCGCAATAGTAAAAGTTCTTGCCACAAAGCTTCTGTATTCGGCAACCAAGCGGTTATCTGGCGCACCCAGCCAAGCCAGAAAAACCAAAACGTATCCCGATAATAGTAATGCGCTTGTTCGTGGGCGAGAACTGCTTCTAGATGATCTCGATCGAGGGTTTCTAACAATCCCTGACTGACGACTAATTCAGGCTGCCAGAAACCAATTTGGGCGCTAAATAGAACGCTGGCATTGAGAAGGCGACCCAATTTACCTTCAAGCTCGATTTGGGGATAAGTGCGTGTCTGTTGTACCGAACGCCATCCTTCATGTGCCAGCTTTAGACATAAAATTCCGGCAACGCCTAAAAATCCCCAGGCGAAGGAGTAACTGAACCATCCGGCTTGCAGTCCTCCCATTTTTCCGTCTGCACCCATGCAAATAACTGCGATCGCTGTCACGATCAATAGCAGCGGCGGAAACAAAAATAACCCAAAGGATCGTTGCCAGCGTTGCGTCCAAGTTCCCGATGGCTCTAACCCTGTGCATCTCAGACACCACGCCAATCCTAACGCCGTCAGAATCATCGCTAGATGCATGATTTTCCCTCCTCTCTCGCTTTGCGTGCGGATTGAAGACGAAGCGCGATCGCTTCTATTTGCTCTACGCTAGCGCTATCCAAGCTATCTGCAAAGGCAGCGACGACATCCGGGTTCCCCACTGCCAAAAACTGGTGTAACTGTTCGTGAGCTTTAATGACTTGCGCTTCTTCCCGCGATACCAAAGGTTGCCAGCAAAAGCTTCGTTCTTGTTTATCGCAAGCTAGCCAACCTTTTTGGGTCAGGCGACGCAGCACCGTAGTTACAGAAGTATAAGCTAACTCTCGGTCTGGGTCAGCCAGAATGCGATCGTGTACATCTTTAACGGTGGCAGAACCGAGTTCCCAGACGATATTTAAAATCTCCGCTTCCAAAGGGCCAAGGGAAAGTTGTTTGGGACGGTAGTTAGGTAGAGGAACCATACATCTGAACTTTGTGCCTTGTGCAATCTCTGAATAAGCTTACACTCCAAACTTGCACTCTTGTTCAAGTTTGACAGCTTGTCTTTTGACGGCAACAACGACTCAACTCAAAATAATGGGGTTGCATCCCAATCAGAGCCAAATCTGCTGACATTGAGCCTGCGTAGGCAGGCTTTGTTTGTGTAGCCACAGACTGACAGCCTGTGAGCAATTGGCTACTAAATGACGGGTGTTACGCAGTGCTTTCTCAACATCTATGTTCTCAACGTCTATGTTATGAGTCGCCTTTCCCGCAAGATTGTCATCTTCAGCATTATCTTCAGCATTGTAATGGCACTGCTGAATTCGCCGTCGATGGCTCAAGCTCAGCCATTACAAATCACGCTAATGGCGAGTACCGATACAGCTCAAATGAGTGCTGAAGGCTTCTTCAAGCGCGGAGTTTACGAGGTATTGAGCGGAGATTACCCTGAAGCGATCGCTGATTTAAACCAAGCAATTCGGCTCAATCCCGATAATGCTCAAGCTTACACGAATCAAGGTCTTGCCCGCGCTGCCCTCGGAGATACGCAAGGAGCGATCGCTGACTTTAGCCAAGCAATTGAGATCGACCCCAGCCTCGCTTTAGCTTACTATAATCGGGGTTTTGTCCGCTCCCAACTACAAGATTATCCGGGAGCAATAGAAGACTTTAGCCAAGCGATTGAACTCAATCCTCAGGATGGCGATGCCTATCACTGTCGCTGTCTCATTCACTACACGCTGGGAGATAAGCAGGGAGTGAGAGCAGATTTTGAGAAAGCCACCGATCTCTATCTACAACAAGGGAAACGACAACAATATCAAAGTTTACTACAAGAAATTAAAGAGCTTCATTCGTCAAGTCATTTTCTAGTTTCTTAATCATTTGTTACCTTGAATCATCCATGCGATCGCTAAAACTCAAAGCAATTAGCTAAAACGATTATTAACTAAAACTTTATTGGAAAAAATATATGAATAAACACTTATTGTTCAATAGTTTTTTGATGGCGAACGTTGTAGCAGTATTCATTGCCCCTCCAGTTCTGGCGGAAGTTACACAAGTCACTAGCATTCGTTTAATTCCCACAAGTAGCGGCATTCAGGTAATTTTAGAAACTACGGGTGGTAAGCTTTCTCAAATTTTGACATCCAGCAATAACGATATCTTTATCGCTAACATCATCAATGCTCAGTTGAGCTTACCCGAAGGGAGTCGTTTCTATCAAAACAACCCTACTGATGCAATCACTGCTGTATCTGTTACTCCTTTGGATTCTAATAGTATTCAGGTAGTCATAATTGGAAAGGCTGGGATTCCGCCCGGAGAAGTTAATCAAAGTGATTCCGCGCTTATTTTTAACATAGATAATACTACTGATTCCATAGCATCTGAGCCTGATAGCGAGGCTGATGAAACGCCTGAAGCAGTTGAATCAAGTGAGTTGACAACTGAGCCAGAAGTTCAAGTAGGAACAAATGAAGAAATTCAATTAGTCGTAACGGCGAAGAGAGAAAATTTCCCGGAAACGTCTACGCCCGTCTATACAATTAATCAAGAAGAAATTCAAAAGCAAGGCGCTAATAGTGCAGCGGAAGTCTTGAGAGGACTCCCTGGATTTGCCATTAATGATGCCGGTTTCGGGGCAGATATTCATACTGGCACTTACTACCGGGGACATTCGATTAATCAGTCTGTTTTTCTCCTCAATGGCAGACCTATCAACACGAATATTAATACTTATCATGGCGCTACCGACCTTAATAGTATTCCAGTAGAAGCAATCGAACAAGTGGAATTATCCAGCGGCACCAGTTCTACTTTATATGGTTCGGAAGCTTTTGGAGGAGTTGTTAATATCATCACCAAACAAGGACAAGAAGTTCCTAGACTCAATGCTTTAGTTGAATATGGCTCTTTTAATCAGTCTAACTATCGGATTAGCTATGGCGGTTCTGTTGACAATCTAAGATTTAATCTTGGCTATGAAGATTACGAGGCAGATAATCGTTATGCTGTCCCTAAAGGTGCAGCTAATCGGGATTCCGAAGGTCTTTTATTTAATGGAGATACCGCAACTAGCAACTACTTTGGCGGGATTTCACTAGATTTGAATTCTAGAAATACTCTTAGTTTAGATGCTTCTAAAATTAGCAGTCGTCGTGGGTTACTTTATTTTGGGTTTCCTCTGCAAAAAGACAGATTAGACCACGATGCTTTTAATATTGGGTTATCTTGGAAGGCTTTGCTAGGAGAAGGTGAAGATTCTGTTCTGAGAACGACACTTTCTTACAATCAGGATTACTTTAATACTTATGGCCCGACTCAAAATATCTTCTACCGGACTGGTACTCTGAATTCCCAAGCTCTCAATGCTAGGGTAGAGCATCAATGGCAAACATCTCCTCGAAATACTTTAACTTGGGGCTTCGATGTACAAAATAGCTACTTAAATGGGAATGTTTTAAGTACAGTCCCTAATCAGCTTACCCTGAACGAAAGTGAAAACAGAGATAGGTTTCATACAGCAATATTTGCCTTAAATACTTGGAAAATAAGTAACTCATTACAGGCAGATTTTGGTCTGCGGCAAAATTTTAATAGTGACTTTGGGAGCTATTTGAATCCCAGTGTTGGGGGACGGTGGGCTGTTACTCCAACGGTGGCGGTGCGGGGCAGTTGGGCTTCGGTTCAGCGCAATCCTGGATTAGATCAATTGTATGTTTTTGATACGGTTCATAACTGGTTGCCGAACCCAGATCTAAATCCAGAAACCGGATCTTCTTGGACGGCTGGAGTTGATATCCAATTTTTAGAAAATTTGACAGGACAGTTTACCTATTTTGGCAGCCGTTTAAACGACCGCCTCGGAGTTATATCAGGACGCTGGGCGAATATTGGTCTAGTTAATACAAATGGGTTGGAGGCAGCATTACGGTGGCAAATGACTCCGCAATGGTCAACTTTTCTTAACTATACTTATACAGATGCGCGAATTGAGACCGGCTTAGAGAAAGGATTACAGCTAGGTTTAATTCCTTACTCAGTAGGACAATTCGGGATTGGTTATGCGAGTGGAGGATGGCAATTGAATCTATATGCAAGTTACCACGGCGGGGCACGGAGAGCTTTCTTTAACAATCCTAGAGAGAGTAACAAAGATTTTTCGCCGTCATACTTAAATTTGGATTTGAGCGGTCGGATTCCGATCACTAAAAATTTTGCGATTACAGTAAATTTAGAAAATTTGGCTGATGTAAAGTACGAGAAAGCTAATCGAATCTATCACCCCGGGTTAACTTTACGAGTTGGCTTACAATCTAATTTCTAAAAGTTTTGGACGGGTATTGGATAGGGTAAGAGTAGAATTTTACTGCTTTTTGTCAGAGCGATCGCTTAACGCAATCCTGTCGTCATCCCGAAATTACCTCCTTGAGATAGAGGTATTTATGCCGCTAGACAGGTGTAATTTTTGATGAAAGCGCAACTTTCTACCGAAATTGATTGAATTATGGCTCTTTATCGTCGAAATTTCCTGTTTCTGCTAGGTGGCACTGCCGGAGCAGCCGTCATTGGGGCTTTCCCCGCAGCTTGTGCAGCTCAAACAACTCCAAAAAGTGAAAACCAGCAAGCACAGCAGCAGACACCGCAAGCACAACAGCAGGGGCAAACGGCAAATACTTTTACACTGCCGCCTTTACCTTATGCCTACAATGCTCTGGAACCCCATATTGATGAGGCGACGATGCGGTTTCACCATGATAAACACCATGCCGCCTACGTCAAAAACCTGAATGAAGCCGTGAATAAATACTCGCAACTCAAAGGCAAGAGTCCTGAAGAATTGCTTCGTGACATCAATAGCGTGCCAGAAGATATTCGTACTACAGTACGCAATAACGGCGGCGGTCACGTAAATCATACGATGTTCTGGGAAATCATGGCACCCAATGCTGGTGGAGCGCCGACAGGAAGAATTGCCGAAGCGATTAATCAAAGCTTTGGCAGTTTTGACGCTTTCAAAAAGCAATTTAATGAAGCCGGTAGCAAGCGTTTTGGCAGCGGCTGGGCTTGGCTGGTTCGCGGCAAGGATGGTAAGTTGCAAGTGATGAGTACGGCGAATCAAGACAGTCCGTTGATGGAAGGAATGTATCCGATTATGGGCAATGATGTCTGGGAACACGCCTACTATTTGAAATACCAAAATAAGCGTGCTGATTATTTAGATGCTTGGTGGAACGTCGTTAATTGGAATGCAGTAAACCAGCGATTTGAGAAAGCATCAGCTTAGTTGAATGCCGCTGATTTCAGCCCTAAACTAAAGTTTGGGCTAATAGCTTAAACCCGTTTAAACGGGTTTAAAGGCTGACCAGTAAGTTAAAGCTTACTTTAGCTTTAATCCGGAAATTTATTTGCAAACTCTTTGTGTTAGTGCCATCCCGGCCTAGTTGCTCGAAGCCTTAGTTAGCAGGCTCAATTGAGGCTGTGAAGCGCGAGGTGGCTCTCGCAGTGCTAGATGGACTTCGTTTGTCTCGCCGGATTCCCGCCTCTGGGCAATTTGCTCTCATCGGGATGCTCCCGATCCTGGGAACCCAATGCATCTACAGCGCTATTTTTGTAGCTTAATGATAATAATTGACAATAACTCTTTTTGCAGCTATATTCAAAGGTTGTCAATTACGTTACTAAAAGTTGATAACACAGGCTATAGAAGATGGCTTCAAAGAAAAGCAACCCTTTGTACAGGTAGTGGGTGGAGAATTTGTTTGTGGTAACTTAACAAACGGTTCTTAGCTACCTAGTTAAAAAACATTGTCAATATAAGATTTTATTGAGGAGTAACCTGGTGAAGCGTCGAAAGTTTGTGTTTTTAATGGGACTGGCAACTGCGAGCGGTGGGTTAGCGATCGCCTGCTCTGACAACCAGAGTGTCACGACTCCCAATGCAACCTCCCCAACCAGCAGCCCTGCCAGTACGACTGCCGCCAGTCCATCTGCCAGCCCAGTTGCCGCCACCGGCCCATTGGAAAAAGAACTGGTGGTCTACTCAGGACGGGACGAGAAACTGGTTGGCGACCTGATTAAACAGTTTGAAAAGGAAACTGGGGCGAAAGTACAAGTCCGCTATGGCGACACCGCTGAGTTAGCAGCAGCCATTTTGGAAGAAGGTAAAAATAGTCCGGCTGACGTTTTCTTTGCCCAAGATGCTGGGGCACTCGGAGCAATGCAAAAGGCAGGTAGGGCATCGCAGTTGCCAACTTCACTGCTCGATCGGGTAGAAAGCCGCTACCGCTCACCGGATGGGAAGTGGGTTGGAATTACGGGTCGAGTGCGGACAGTAGACTACAACACCAAGTTAGTTAAGGCAGCAGATTTACCAGAATCTATCACTGGCTTTACCGATCCAAAGTGGAAAGGAAAAATTGGTTGGGCACCTACGAATGGCTCCTTCCAGTCCTTTGTCACCGCTTTGCGCGTCTCGCAAGGGGATGAGAAAGCTAAGCAATGGCTAGAAGGCATTAAAGCCAACAATCCCAAAACTTACCCCAAAAATGCGGCAATTGTAGAAGCGCTATCCCGTGGGGAAATTGCGGTCGGATTTGTCAATCACTATTACTTAGAAAAGTTCAAGCAAGAAAATCCCCAAGCTCCGGTGGATCATCACTTTACCAATGATGTTGGTTCCTTGGTTAACGTGGCGGGCGTGGCAATTTTAGAGGGTGCAAAACATCCCAATATTGCTCAGAAGTTTGTGGACTTCATGTTGGCTCAGGATGCTCAGAAATACTTTGCCACCAAGACTTATGAGTATCCACTAGCTTCGGGAATCGCTCCGGCGGGGAATTTAAAAGCACTCAACGGAATTCCCAGCCAAGCGACTGCCATTGACTTAAGCAATCTGAACGACTTGGATGCAACGTTGAAGCTTTTGCAGGAGACACAGGTAATTTAAGTCGTTTGTGGGAATGGGGAATAAGTACTGATAACTCTTATTACCCATGACCAGCCTTCAAAAGTGATGTTATTTCCGCAATTTTGTTGAATTGTTGGTTGTTAATCCTCATGTTGATTAACTGATTGGAGAAAGCAGCTCGACCCCCTTTATTTCTGACTTTAACAGCAGCGGCAGTAGCGATCGCGATCGCTCTGCCTCTGACTTATTTGGTCATCCGGACGGCTGGTGTCGGTGGGGAAGCGCTCTGGGAATTAGTTTCCCGTGCCCGAACTCTCACCATTTTGCTCAACAGTGCGGCAATGGCGGCAATCGTGACCCTGTGTTCGGCATTGATTGCCGTGCCACTGGCATTTTTAACCGTGCGAACCGATTTACCGGGACGTCGATTTTGGCTAATAGCGACGACCTTACCCTTGGCAGTTCCTAGCTATGTAGGGAGTTTTACGCTGATTGCCACTTTTGGGCCACGGGGTAGTTTGTTGCAGTTGTTGCTGGAACCTTTGGGGGTGCAGGAATTACCTTCGATCTACGGCTGGCCTGGGGTGATTTTGGCACTCACCTTATTTACTTATCCTTATTTGCTGTTGAGCGTGCGTTCTGGATTGCAAGGAATTGACCCTACCTTGGAGGAAGCCGCCCGCAGTTTAGGTCAAAGCGGTCAAGCTACTTTCTTTCGGGTTATCTTGCCCCAGTTGCGCCCGTCATTGGTGGCTGGGGGTTTATTGGTGGCGTTGTACTCGCTGCGGGACTTTGGGACGCCGTCGTTAATGCGGTTTGATGCCTTTACACGGGCAATTTTTTTGCAGTACAAGGCAAGTTTTAACCGCAATTCAGCAGCGGCTTTGGCGTTGGTATTGGTGGGGCTGGTACTGTTGATTTTGTGGTTAGAGTACCGAGCGCGATCGCGTGCAGCATACTACAGTCGCGGCTCCACCTCCCAGCGCCCCCCTAAAGTCTTGCTACTAGGTCGTTGGAAGTGGCCTGCGGTAGCTTTTTGTGCGGTCGTGACAGCGATCGCTTTAGTGCTTCCTATTGGCATTACCGTGTTCTGGCTGATTCGCGGACTCCATAATGGCTACAGCCTGCCGAATCTGGTACCGGCTGCACTCAATTCCATTTTGGCGTCAGGAATTACAGCGGGTGTCGCCACTCTTTTTGCCTTACCTGTGGCAATTTTAGCGGTGCGGTTTCCTGGGCGAATTACTTCAATAATTGAACGCTGTTCTTACATTGGCTTTGGCTTGCCTGGAATTGTGGTGGCGCTGTCGCTGGTATTTTTTGGGGCAAACTACTTGCCACAGTTGTATCAAACCCTGCCGATGTTGGTGTTTGCCTATCTTGTCTTGTTTCTACCCCAGTCGGTGGGAACCGTGCGGGGTTCGCTTTTACAGGTGAATCCGCAGCTGGAAGAATCGGCGCGGAGTTTGGGTAGAAGTTCCTGGCAAACTCTCAGAGAAGTTACGCTTCCGCTGGTGCGTCCGGGTGTTATTGCTGGAGCTATGTTGGTGTTTCTCACAGCAATTAAAGAATTACCGGCTACCTTGCTATTAGCACCGATTGGCTTTGAAACCTTGGCTGTAAAGATTTGGAAAGCGACGGAAAATGTTGAGTTTGCTGAGGCAGCAACTGGCTCTCTATTTATGTTGTTAGTTTCAATTGGTTCGACTTTATTACTGTTATCTCAAGAGCGTGTGAGGAGTTATAAGTAGGCGGAAATGGTTTGTAGGAGATTTATTTTGACGAACCGCCAAGGACGGGCTAGCGTTCGCGAAGCGGCGCGAATGCGCGAGAGAGATGAGCATTAGCGCTATAGGACGCCAAGGAAGAGAAGGAAGCGGGTTTCATGAATCACTTAAGATTGCTATCTATATGGTTTTTATCAAATTCAGGACTTACGCAACTGGCACAGCGATAGCGAAGCGCTGCTGCGAAGCGCAGATCGCATAAGAACACCACGAAAGCGCGATCGCTCAGAAAAACTACGCTATGCCCCGTATGGCAAGGCGTTTCTCCTCATGCACGCGATCCTTCCTGATGGATGATGGCGATCGCTGTGCTAATCTTTGCGGACATACTGGCGGATACGTTGAGCCGTCTCTTCTGCCCGAACTTGTGCGGTTGCCTGCTTGCCACTTTCGGGTTCCCAGTTGTACTCGCGACTGGAATAGTACTGAATTGCAACCTGTCTCTTGGAAGTCAACACCAAAACGATCTGATAGTTGACATCGTAGAATTTGTCACCATCACTATCTTCTTTTGGAACTAGTCTTCTAGTAGGAGTCAGCTGAACCTGAACATCAACAAAATCACTCAGCGTGTAGGTCTTGACCGTATTACTGTCCTGGGAAATGATACAGTGGGCTGACCGATCGAAGACCCAAACTTTAGATGATTGCACGTTCGCTCTCAACCACTGTGCGATCCCTTTTGCGTATGGGTTTGGAGCTACATATTTGTCAATCCAGGTTTGCCCAAATCCAAGTGCCAATTGCCAGGGACGGTAAACTCGACGACTGACCTCATCTGCTATTGGCTGCACTTGTTGCCACTCTGCTCCCTCCCAGGGAGACTTTACAGATGGGTGAGCCTGCCCACACAGACAAAGTAACTCGCCCGATCGCATTTCGACAAAGAGCCGCACCTTTGCCCAAGGGTCTACATCTAAAATAACCCGATGAATATCTGAAAAATCATAATGTTCCTGGCGTTGTCTCCACAGACTCCCATATTGGT
The DNA here is from genome assembly GCF_014695825.1 of Coleofasciculus sp. FACHB-542. Classification (NCBI taxonomy): domain Bacteria; kingdom Bacillati; phylum Cyanobacteriota; class Cyanophyceae; order Coleofasciculales; family Coleofasciculaceae; genus Coleofasciculus; species Coleofasciculus sp. FACHB-542. Next base: position 52,490 of record NZ_JACJPB010000038.1, read on the forward strand.
AAGTCAGTCGATTCTGGGTTTGGTCAATGCAATAAGACTCGATTAATTTAGAGCGGATACTCAAAAGACTGACATACAGCGCGTTGATTCCCACAAGGAAGAACATGCCAGGGAGTAACCCAGACCACTGCAACCAGTCCACCTGTGCAATGCTTAAGCGATTTGCTGTAGGGTCTTTTAGGAAGGTGTTGATGCGATCAACACTCTCCTGTGTATTATCCAACCCAGAAGTTTTATATTCCCTTAAAGGAACTTCACCTTCACTGGTTTGTAACAGAACTTGGTAAAATACCCCATCATCTACATTTGTTGTCAACTCCACAGCCTGCAAATTACGAATGGGTGTGTTCTGCCACACCCCCAACCCCAACCAGCCCGGTTTGCTTAACTGACACGTAACCTGCGTCGGTTCTATCCGTTGGCAGTTCAATTTTGCAGGCCCGGTCCAGAGAAGGAATCCAACTCCTATCCCGGTCACGAGAATTTCTCGGAACACACGACCGAAGGACACGTAATTCTGGCGGAGAACTAATTTATTTGGAGACTGTTCAGCAATTTGCGTCATAGCAACTTTGAAGCAAGGATTGAAAATAAGAAATGTTGATGTTTCAGCTTTAGCAACCGAAGACGACTTCCTACAAGAACCTAACAAATTGGTTTTGCCATGCTGGGGCTATCAGCATTGCTACAGGCATCAGAGCTTCTGTTTAATTTAATACGCTTCGCTGGTGCTATATATTTGTTCTTAGGAGTACAAATGTTGATGAGCAAGCAGCAGGTTCAGTCATCAAAAACGGTTACTCCAATTGTTTACCGAAGACTTTTCTGGACTGGATTGGTCACCAGTATCACTAATCCAAAGGGAATTTTATTCTTCTTTGCATTCCTGCCAGAGCTTGTTGTTACCACTACAAGTCCCGTACCATTGCAAATGTTTGTCGTAGGGTTGACATTCAGGTTCTCAGGAGAAAATTAGTTGCTCAACTCAGGCGTCCAGCGTTAGCCATGTCCTTGGCCTAATTGTGGAGATGCAATCTGCGCTTCGCAGCAGCGCTTCGCTATCGCATGTGACAGTTGTGTAAGTCCTGAAATTATTTGTTGTGCCAAAGAGCTATTTAATCAAGCCGCCTATTTTAAATTTTGAGTTATGCAATCACCGGCAATTTTACGCTTACAGAATGTAACGAAGCAGTTTAGTCAAAATGCAATTCCGGCTGTTGAAGATGTAACGTTGACCTTGCAACCAGGGGATTTGTTGGGATTGCTGGGGCCATCTGGCTGCGGTAAAACTACACTGTTGCGGCTGATTGCGGGTTTTGAACGACCTTACCGCGGAAGCGTGGAGATTGCGGGACGAACGGTAGCTGATTCCCGTTGTTGGGTGCCGCCAGAGCATCGGGACGTGGGAATTGTCTTTCAAGACTATGCCCTGTTTCCTCATCTGAGTGTGGCGGAGAATGTTGCTTTTGGGTTGCAACAGTTGAGTAAACAGCAGGTCAAGGAACGCACGCAAGATGCGATCGCGCTTGTCGGTCTGCAAGGATTAGAAAAGCGCTATCCTCACGAACTCTCTGGCGGTCAGCAGCAACGGGTTGCCCTCGCCCGTGCCTTAGCACCGCGACCCAAGTTGGTTCTCCTCGATGAACCCCTCAGCAATCTCGATATCCAAGTACGTTTGAGGTTGCGTGAAGAAGTGCGAGAGATTCTCAAGGCAATTGGCACTTCAGCAATTTTTGTCACCCACGACCAGGAAGAAGCACTTGCCATCTCTGATTGGGTGGGTGTTATGCGTCAAGGACATTTAGAGCAATTGGGCACACCGGAAGATATCTACACCCACCCCGCCTCGCGGTTTGTTGCCGAATTTGTTACTCAAGCCAACTTCCTTCCCGCCCAACGCCAAGGTCATCTGTGGGAAACAGAAGTCGGTTGTTTTGATGTCGCCCTTAACGGACGGCAAGACCCCATTTCTAGCCTCACCGGCGAACTCATGATTCGCCAGGAAGACTTGATCTTACAGCCATTTCCTGATGCACCTGTTGTCATCCGAACCCGGCGCTTTTTAGGGCGCGAGTACCGATATTGCCTCCAAACTCCCTCTGGTAAAGAACTCCACGCTCGCACGATGACTGATACCGCCTTGCCGGTAGGAACGCGAGTGCAGCTATCGATTGCCGGTGATAGCGTTCGAGTTTTTCCCAACTAAAACTCTCGATAAATTAGGGAAATTGCTCATAGCCCCCTTTTTAAGGGGGTTGGGGGATCTCCAAATCCGACCCGGCGAACTGGGCTTGGTCGGGGCTTTTTGATTGCCATGCCCCTACAAATGTATCGCACTCAACAGCGACGCAAGCGAGTGAGTAGCAGCACAATTTCGTCCATCGCCTGCCGTATCGTTGGGGCAGATTGGTCGGATTGATTGACGAGAATGCTAAAAACGATCGTTTGATACTCTGGATGATTCATATACCCAGATAAGGAAACCGTTCCACTCATCGTTCCTGTCTTCGCTTGCACAATGCCTTGGGCTGGAGTATTTTGAAAGCGACTTTTTAGGGTGCCGCTGACACCGGCAACCGGGAGAGAGGCGCGGTAAATTGCGGCTTCTTTGGTTTGCGCGATCGCTTCGAGAGTCTGCACCAGTGCTTTTGGACTCACTAAGTTGTGACGAGACAACCCGGAACCATCAGCCATCACGTAACTGTTGGGATCGACGCCTAATTCCGTTAAAGCTTGTTTAACAGCAGCTAACCCCATTGCAGCCGAATTCTCTGAAAGTGTGGTTTCCTCGCCTTTACCGGCGGCACCCAGGGTTCGCAATAAAGCTTCTGCGTAGAGATTATTGCTGTTTTGGTTCGTCTCCATCAACAGAGTCTCCAACGGCGGCGACTCCACAGCAGCTAATTCCCGTTCGTCCCCCCTTTCTCTGCCAGATCCCACCTGCGACTGTGCGATAGGAATCCCTGCAATTACTAAAGCCCGCCGGAAGTGCTGCAAAAAATACTGGGCGGGGTCGAGAACTGCCACACCCAAGGATGCAGGTTCGGCACCCGCAGGCAACTGACCTTTAATCTGTAATACGGGTTTCCCCAGTACAGCGCTAACGGCGATCGCTGCCGGTGATTTCGCTTCCGCTGTCACCGTATTATTTTCCAGTCGCCATTGCGCGATCGCAATTGGATCGATCCAAGCGGTTTGTAGCGGTTGCCCAGGCGATCGCGGTGATAGGGTTAGCACAGTGGCATTTTGATTCAAAATCAAACTATTAACGGGTGCCGCATAAGCTGCCTGAAGGTCTCCCCATTCCCAACTGGGATTTACTGCCTGCCCTTGAAAGTAATCATCCTCGACAATGAGCTGCTGCACCTGACGAATTCCCTGGCGCTTTAGCTGTTGTGCCAAGCCTCTTATCTGGGTATCGCTAAAACTGGGGTCGCCTCGTCCGACAACGCGCAATTCTCCCCCGTTTGTGCCATAAACTGAGGTGCGAATCCGAAACTGAGAACCTAATTTGTTTAAAACCGCTGCTGTTGTCAACAGCTTTGTATTCGATGCGGGGATAAAGTAACGGTCTGGTTCGCGGCTGTAGAGGGTGCGTTCTGGAAATTTTGAATTTGTCGATAATGGTTCTATTAAAATTCCCCAACGAGTACGAGAAAATTCCGGGCGGTTGGTGACAGCTTCAATCGCGTTTCCTAGTTGGGCAGGACAAACCAACGCAGGGGATTGAGGTTTTTCTGCTTGAGAAACCTGCTTTGAATTTATCGAAGGATCCGGAGAAACAGCGGGATTATTTGCCCTCGCCGCTTCCTGCCAGGCTAGCAATTGTGTGTTTAGGAGCAACAGGAAACTCAGGCATTTACTGATTTTAGTAATTTTTAGGAATAAGTAGGGCCGCGGGAAAAACCTAAAAATAGATAAACTTGTTTTTTTGGAACTACAGATTTTTTTATGCTGGGATAAGCTGATACTTTCTTTTGACAACCTACTTACCATTCAGATTTTTCCGAATAAAACTGATTTGTTAGTGAAAATATTACCTTAGATAGGTGCAAAAGCACAACTTGGTTTAGCAATAAAAATATTTCTAATGGTAGAGCTTATTGAGTCTTGAAAAGTGAATAAAATACAGAATAATCATAGCTTTTTTTGTATTTACAACCGAAAAAAATAGGTACTTATAATCATGGCACTTCAAGAGCGCGATTTTGAGAAAAGCAATCGCCATACAGAGGGACCCCGTCGGAACAACGGAAGTAAATATTTTTTGGTTGCTCTATTAAGCGCACTTTCGACATTGGGTTTAGTTGCTGCTGGTTGGTGGCTGTATCAGCGAATGCAACAAGAAAATGCGATCGCTCCCGCAGAAGTTCCAGTGACGACTGCTAGCCCAATCGTCAGCCCAACCATTAGCCCCACCATCGCCCCAACTGCTCCAGTCGCCCCAGCACCCAGCCTTGGCATTCAACCCGGTCAATTTGTTCAGCCTGCTTTAAGCAACAAAGGGCAGGTAGAATTAATCGCTGTCCGCAGAATTCTCGGTGCGCCCGATGAAGTCAGCGTGGATATGCGAATTAATCGTCTTGCAGACGATGTGGTGGGAGGAGACCTGATTAATGCCGGTGGGACAACCGCCCGGAATCCGATTACCAGCGAAACTTATCAAGCACTCGATCCCTTAAAGCGTTCATCAGGAACGGTTTCTTTATATCAGATGCGCCGGGGGCAACCGCAAGAAGGCTATGTCGTGCTAAAAGTCCCCGCAGGTGTTAGTACCCTCGATATCTATGTCGATCAAACGCAGGCGTTTAAAAATGTGCCGATTGCGGATGCGAACACCAGCCCAGTGGGTGGAACCGCCCCCGCTTCCCCAGTACCCACCATCGCGCCATCGCCCCAAGCTCAAGCACCCGCGACTACTGCGCCAGCTGCGCCAGCGCCCAGCGCTGACATTCAACCCGGTCAATTTGTACAGCCTGCCTTGGGCACCAAAGGACAAGTAGAGTTGCTGTCTGTGAAGCGAATTCAAGATCCCGAATCCAGAAACCGCGACGTGGTAAACGTGCAGATGCGCGTCCGGCGTCTGTCAGCGGATCGAGTGGTTGGAGGTGACATCATTACTGTGGGCGGAACCACTGGACGGAATCCAGAGACGAGCGAAACCTACAAAGCCGTTGACTTGATTAATCGCTCGACGGGAAGCGTTTCTTTGTTCCAGCTGCGCCCACAAGCCTCGGCAGATGCCTATGTCTGGCTGAGGGTGCCAGAAAACGTCAATTCTATTGACCTCTACGTGCCGGAGGTACAGGCATTTAAGAATGTGCCCATTTCTAAATAGGAGGGAATCGGTAATGGATCGTGGAGATTTGTCAGTCATTATTCGTCCATAATCATGAGTCTTTAGTCATTTCTTCTGAGTTCGTTGCTTCTGACTCACGATCCATTACCCCTTACCAAAACGTATGAGCAATTTTTTATCTGGCATCGCAGTTGTACTTTCAATTTTGGCGATTATTGGCAGTGGCTTCAGTGCCTATCAAGTTTTTGAACTGCGGGAGGAACTCAACGCGATCGCTAATTTAAAAAGCGGTTCGACGCCTATCGGAGAGCCAACATCTAGCCCAACACCAGATGCAGACAGCACTCCCACCGTCAGCCCTACTAGCGCCGCCTCTCCAGTGCTTACTCCGACTAACGCCACCAACACCAACGCCAAAATTCAACCAGGGCAGTTTGTGCAACCGGCTTTTAACAGCAAGGCACAAGTAGAATTACTCTCGGTAAGGCGCGTTGCCGATCCAGAAACGGGATCTCGGAATGTCGTAAATATGCAGTTTCGGATTCGACGGGTTGCAAGTCCGACCGATCCAGATATAGATGTTTTAAACCCATCTGCAATAACTGCCCGCAATCCGAATACAAACGAGACTTACAAGGCGGTTTCTCCTAAACGTGCGACTCCTTCAGTGGATTTTGGCAGCATTGGACAAGGTGCCTCAGCCGATGCCTATGTTTGGCTACAAGTTCCGCAGGGAATCAATACGTTAGACATTTATATTCCCAATACCCAGCCATTTAAAGGCGTGCCGGTTTCTAATTAATTTAGCGAGGGTAAATGCAAAGTTCGGATAACATGGCTCGTTAAACAGCGAGATTGTAGAGACGCAATTCATCGCGTCTCTACGCAGCGAAAATTCTCGCGTTTTTTTACGAACAAAACTGGATTGAGTCCTATTGAATTTGTCAAATATTTTTTTAACAAACCGCTTTGGCGAGCTAAATTTTTGAAACCAAACGAAGACTAAGGATAAAACAATGATGATAAGCAATCTGCCTAACCGGACAAACGCGCATTCCACTTCTACAAAATCACCACCCCAATTGGGGTTGGTGTGCATCACAACGTCTGACAAAGTGCGTTACCGCGCCCTCACTCGCAAACGACTATTGCAACTAGAAACAGCGGAACAGCAGCAAGTGCTGCGGGAGCTGTATACCGACAATTTGCAACGCCTAAATAATGCGCTGGATTTCTGCGTAGAAAATAATCTCCGGCTTTATCGACTTCCCTCAGGGATATTTCCTTTTGCCGATACTGATTTGGGTGAGGCGATGCTAGAGGAATTTACGGAACAGGTGCGAGCAACAGGCGATCGCGCAACGGTTCTTGGTATCCGATTAGTCGTACACCCGGATCAGTTCGTTGTCCTCAGTTCAGATACACCCTCTGTGATTGAGAACAGTATCAAGATTCTCCAGATGCACGCCCGGAATATGGATTTATTGGGGCAACCCCGATCGCCTTGGGCGATGATGGAGATACATGGTGGTAAGGGCGATCGCGCTGAGCGGCTGATCCAAGTCATCCGCGATTTACCCGATGAAATTCGCTCAAGATTAGCCCTAGAAAACGACGAATACGCCTATAGTGCGGCAGAAATTCTCGCTGTTTGCCGCGAAGCTGGCGTGCCAATGGTCTTTGACGCCCATCACCACGTTATTCACGAAAAGCTGGACAGCTACGAACACCCCAGCATCGCCCAGATGAAGGCAGCAGCACGGACGACTTGGCCCGTGCCAGAATGGCAGCTAGTTCATATCTCTAACGGGCGGGAATCCTTTGGCGATCCGCATCATAGCGATTTTATCACCGTGATGCCCAGTGCCTACTGCAACGTTCCCTGGATTGAGATAGAAGCGAAACTGAAGGAAGAAGCGATCGCGAAACTGCGAGAAGAATGGTCGCCTGTCTTTGGCACCGCACCCCCACCCAAACCGCTAGAAGAGAAGCCACAGGACAAGGTTACTAAACCGAAAACTCAGCAAAAAAAACGGACTTCTAAGAAAGCTGAACAACCCAAGGACAAAGTTTTGAGTTCAAACTTGGACGGTGAGTAATAATCTCTTTGTGAACCTTAACGTTTTCCTTGGCGTACCTTTGCGTTGAATATTGCAACTTAATTTGGTAATCCTAAACAGGTAATGATGTGTTCTAGTAATGCACAAAATACCAAATTGCCCAGAAGTGTTGAGCTATCTTTCAACACTTCTGCCAGTTCTTAAGAAAATTTGTCCCGTCACTCATCTCTATAATTATCGCAACAGACATAGAAAAAAGATTATGGAACACGCCAAATAAGGATTTTAGCCAGGTTCAATCAAGTTGAACCATCAAGTTCAAATAGATGTCTTGCAAACCGTCATTTAGCTGGCATAATTTTAGAATTTATAATTATAGGATTGACTCAAAACTTACAATTAAGTTTATTAATTTTAGAGTATTTTGTTGCTTGTTTTATGATATAGAAATCGCAGCGGTACCGATAATCAAGGGCATCTGATACCACTTGACACGCACTACCAGAGGCAAAGGCTGATATGGGATTTGAGAGAACGCATTCATTACAAAAGCAGAAGTCTTACATACCACAGCCGACGATTCAGTTGAGAAGTCGCCCGTTTGCGGCTCCGATACAGATGAAGCCGAAGGAGCAACAGACACCAGAAGAATTAGCGAATCAAGCTTTTAATCGGAACAAGTTTGAAGCTTTTGGACTCCAGCTCAAGGAAGAGCGTGGCACCATCACCCCGATCGAGCAGGAACAGTTAGGTCTGTTGCAAGCGAAAATGAATGATTTCTGGGAGCAGAACCAGGAAAGGGCATCGCGAAGCGGATTTGACTTTTCTAAGGTTGCGGTTACTTCGCCTGGGGAACAAGTTGCCCCACAAATCCAGGCTATGGGTCGGCTGGGGACACCTGGAGTGCAACTGGGGGGAAAGCGATCGCCCTTGAACTCTTCGCAACAGTTGTCAGAACCACCAATACAGGCAAAGTTGACCATTGGGGAGCCAGGAGATAAGTATGAGCAGGAAGCGGATCGTGTTGCGGCTCAAGTAATCAATCGCTTAAATTCTCCAACAACCTTGCAACCTTCACTGGGAAAAACTGTACAGCAAAATAGGGGAGCTATTCAGCGCCAGTTACAACCACAGCCTAAAGGAAAGTTAGTTACTCATGTGAATCATAGCCCTACACTCCAGCGTGCGAAAACAGTAGCAAATGATGTAGCTGGTGTAGCCCGGAATGAGCTTTTTGGGGACGAGACCGCTCGTCGTAATACCTTGGGTGGGGGATTAATAAATCCTAACGCTATCGCTACGCAAGCGGTTTCGATTCAAAGCACCAATGGAAATACTCTTACAGGAAAACTCTACAGACCTGTTGGTGGTGGAGCAAACACAACAGTTCTGACTTTATCGGGAAGTGGGAGTTCAGCAGAGGACTATATGACAAAGATTGCTCGTGAGTATGTTCCTGCTGGGGCACAAGTTTTAGCTATAAACTATCGAGGGTTTGGAGACAGTTACAAGACCGTCAATGGACCCGGTGGCGGCGGGGGCGATCCAAGCGAAGCCGGACTCTATGAAGATGCCGAAGCTATGTATGACTATGTGAGAAATACATTGAATGTCCCATCAACTGACATCATTGTTCATGGCTATTCGTTAGGTAGTCCAGTAGCTGCTACTTTAGTCAAGCGAGTTATGAAGAGTCGGGGCGAAAACGTGAAAGCTTTGATTTTAGACCGGGCAATGCCAAGCACCTACAAAGCAGCAAAAGCGAAGGGTAGCAATGAAGTAGAGGCACGTATTGGTCAAGCTTTAGCAGGCGACATGGATACGAAAGCAAAACTTAAAAAGATATTGAGTTTGGCGGGAGGAGCCAATTTACCTATACTCTTTACAAGCGGTGGAGCAGCAGACGTATTATCTGCTGAAGATCAGGCACTTGCAGCTTGGGCAGGGCAAAATAACAAGTTTGGCAACAATGCGACCTCTGTTGTAAATCCGAATGCTGATCACGAAGATCATCGGCTAATTATGAATATGCTAATTCCTGAATTACAAGTGCAAGGGTTAATCTAGAGGTCGATGTCAAACAAAATTTCATGTATTGAAATAAATTCTCAATAAAAAACGTGGTACAAAAGAAAGAATTTCTGCAATTTTCTAACGGAATCTAATGTGAAATTCTCTTTTTAGGTTCAATAACGCAATTGATAGTTATCTAAATCCCTGTACATCGGCAACTGTCCATTAAGCATTCCTATCCACCAGGACTCAAGAATCGCTGAAATTGTCCTGTTTATTGCATCTCATGAGTGATACTCACAACTAACCTCTAAAACATCAATCAACACTGCCATGCTCAACCTGTCCCCCAAATTTTCAGTGGCGATCGCTATTGTCACTCTTGGTACTGCTGCGATCGCAACCAGTCAAGCCCAAGCGTCTATCGTTACCTATGACTTCACGGTTAATGTGACTCAAGGGTCATTAGCCGGACAATCATATAGTGGAACGCTTAGCTACGATGATTCAACCTTAAAAGGCACTGGAGTTGAAAAATTGGGCGTTGCTCAGGGCTTAAGAGTTTGCATGAATTATTTCGGACGCAATTATACAGAAGCGAGCGATCGCGACTATCCAAAATTTCCAACGCTTGTGTTTAAAAACGGCGATATCAACCATCTAGACTTTTGGATACAGCCGCAAAAGCGTGTTGTCTGGTGGAACTTACCTGGATGGGAAGTCAATTTATCAAAGAGACAAGCTGGTGCTGACGTTCCAAATTGCGCTAAGTCTAATCCCTAATTATTACGCCATTTGTCATGAGTCATTAATCCGTAGCAAGGGCTAATGACTCACGAATCAATTACCCAAATAGCTATTTGCTATCGCCTTGACCTGTTACTTTCTCAACCAGTTCTTTGGCTCCTTCAACTAAGCCATTCTCTGCCTGTGGCCCTTTGTTTGCTTTTACACTTTCGTTGTAAATCTCATCCTGCTTATCTGGATTCCGAGCTTGTTCTGCGGCTTCTTCGTAAGCTTCTTCTCGAAAACTAGCGTCTTCAGTAGGGTCTGAAGTACGGTTAATATTTGCACTTGAGCTTGTCGCTGCATAAGCAGGCTGATTTGCAAAAATGAATAAATTGGAGAGGCTAAGCAAACTCACCGTAACCAGAATCAAAATACTGTTGCGAAATGCTTGCCCTAATGCTGAAAAAATGCGCTGCATTATTTAATTCTCCTTGTTGTTGTATTTCGTAGAATCTGGCAATACGCGAGAATCGCTGACCATCAAGGTCATTTATAGAACCAGTGGTCAATTGATTAGACCAGAGAGATTCTACGGGTATGGCGATCGCGCACCCTTCTGCCGCAAGATATATTCAAGGAGTCAAAATAATTAAAGATTGTTACAAGTCATAGGTCATGGGTCAGTAACAAAGAATGCATGACCCATAACGATGGACTGGTGACTAATGACTTAATTAGCCTTAGACAAGGGATTTTTTATTCGGATACCGCAGACTCAAACAATTGCCCAAAGGCATCTAGGATCTGCTTAGGGATGGCTCGCGGACGCATTGCGGCAAGATCCACCCACACCCACAACGCCTCTGCTGTCACTAATAGCGGAGCTTCTTCCTGTTTGCGGATTTCATAGCGGCGGATAGCACGGGTTCCTTGAATTAGGTGCAGCCAGGTGGTAATTTCTAAGCGATCGCCTGCAACAGCAGAACGCAGATAGTCTATCTCGATCCGCCGCATTACAAAGCCGCCGCCGAGTTCCTGGTAGACTTTCTGGTTAAAGCCGAGATGTTCATCGTGTTCGACTGCTGCATGTTCTAGGTAATGCTGATAGACTGCGTTGTTAACGTGCCCCAAGGTGTCCATCTCGTGGTATCGCACGCGCAGTCGGCTTATGAACTTTTGCATCCGTTAATCAGAATATTTTTTCCAACTTTCAGGCTAGCCCATCGTTTTACAGAATAAAAGCTCCTTTTGCATCCCTAAAGCTATGTGCCAAAACCGATACCGCTAGTCCCATCTTTTAAGCCACTTTGTTGATGCTTGTGTTCGTTTGTGTGTTCATTTTTCGGTTCATTGTCAATATCACTTTCATCGCGCGGCTGCAACAATGCCAGGTGAAAGGCTTGTCTTGTTTGGGAATTTAAGTAACGCTCTTGTAGGGGTTGCCACTCTTGCCATGCTTCATAAACAGTTTGATCTAGCTGTTCAGTTAGCGTCGGTAGTTGATGTTTGAGCTTGGAGTGCAAGACATCACTCAGCACATCTACTAAAACAACGCAGTCTTGAATTTTTCCCAAAGTTTCCTGAACTGACTTTACGTCTTGCAGATAACCTGCATAAGCAGGGCCATAGAAGTCAGAAAATAGTTCCATTTGGTAACGCACGCGCTTGGCTTCTTTTCGTAAGCTGTGGAGAACTTCTCCCTCATCTGCTAAAAGTCGCGATACAGCTGATTGTTTTAGTTCTTTGCCTTCAATCTGTCCGGCTTTAAATTCAACTCCTAGCAACCAACCTGGATGGAGCAATAACTGACTTATTTCTGGCAACAGTAAATCTGGCAGAACCGGCTCTACCGGCATCTGAGCAATTTCTTGATAAGTCGGATGCTTCAACCACCCTTGCAACGATTGCTTGAGTTTGTTGTATTGCTGATGCTCTAGGGTATCCCGGACTTGTTCTAGCGCGTGCTGGCGCTGTTTATCTAGAGCATTCATCGCCTCTTTTAAAGATTTCTGTTCTTTAGAGGGTAAATTCGGATGGTAACGATTTTTTAGGGCGTCCTGAAGCACGTCTAAATCCCGCAAACCGCCAAGACGATGACCAATTTTGCCAATCTTGTTTTCTTGGGCTGACTTGGGAAGATCCAGCGCGGGTGCAAAACCTTTTACCGCCGAACGCAGGCGACGAATTCCCACGCGCATCTGGTGTAACGCTTCTGGATCTTTGTCTTTGATAACGTCAGATTCGTGCTTAATCGTTTTTTGAAAGTGTTTTTCAATCGCTAGGTATGCCCAGTCTCCTAAAGTCTTGGCTTTTTCTTGAGTATGCTTTTTCATGACAATATTGGCTCTAAACGCGATGGATTGGATTAGTTAATAGCAGGACAGGGTTGAGTTGAACGGTTAAAGTACCACATTTCCACCCAGGTTTTGGTATTGGAGTCTATTGCATCCAGGGAGTATTTGTGATATGACCCGGATAGGAAACCCACAAGTCGTATCGGGTTACGGCTTCGCCAGTCTGTAGGTTTTTGAGGAACGGCTTGCCAGTCCAGATTTGGCAGCTACAGAGGTTTTTTACTTCCTGAATCTCAAAAAATTCAGCTTCGACGGGTTGCAGTCGAAAAAACTCAATATGCCAATGAGCGGGTTCAACGGCAACATGAGTAGTAGAGGAAGTCTTTTCAGTTAGCTGGGAATTTCGGTTATCAATCTGAATGGCGCTGGGGAGAAAATCGATATCCAGCACATAAGATTCAAACCCGTGCTGTCGGGCAAATTCTACGATTTGCTGCCAATCATAGACGGGTTTTTGCTCTCCCTGCTGGGGAGTATCATCTCCAAAGCAGTAACCGCCAAACAGCCAAACCAGTTTTGACAGGATCGATTCTACACGGAGGCGATCGCTTCTTAAAAGTTCTACATCTTCCGGTAGCAAGATGCGCCCTGGAACACACCACCAGTATTGCCAGAAAGTATTCGCATCTAAAGAAACTATCCGCTTGACGACTCCCGGAATGCGATCGCGTTGTTGGATCTGACGAATTTTTTCCTTAGATGCGCTTTGTCCCGAAATCGGCAAATCTCGATTTGCTGCTAGGGGATGTTCGGGCGCGGTCGTCATTTCTTGGGGGAAGAAGGAGTCGAGGTTCAGCACGGATATTCTCTCACTACACCTAATGCAGTGTTCCATTCTAGATCCTAGAATAGGCTCTTGGATCTAGAGATTTGTATACCTTTGGTTGAATAAGTTTAAGCTTCATTGGCTCTCTTTCGAGATAGAGGGAAATCACGCTAACCTTAAAAATAGAATGGTTAGTGTAGTGGTACGCTACTTGCAGACTGAAGACTAAAGAATAGACAGTAATAACTTCCATCAATTAGGGATGTGGCGTTTCAGACCACTCAACCTAGAGAATGTCTGGAAAGTTATAATCGAGATGCTTAAACGGCAAAGCGAATTTAGCCTTAACTTGAACAATGGAGAAACCCATTATTCGCAAAGTTTCAATGGGTAGTGCATAAGCTAAACTGAATTTACAAATACTTACGGCTACCTACTTATATGAATCGGGTAGAATTGTATAAGGATAAGATGAAGGGATAAGCGTGTGTTAGAAATTCTCCTCATTTTTGTTGTTAGTCTAATACCAGGGCTGCTTTCAGTGTGGCACGTTCGCAGGATAGAAGCACGAAACATGGCGGGTTTGCAAGCAGCGATGCGGAGGATAGAAGCTCGGCAAATGCAAAGAATGCAAATGCCTTCAGATCAACATTACATTGAAGGCGTGGGTTATTTAATTGGGGATATTACTTGTCAGTTTAATGCTCATTCTGCTTATATCCGTTGTGCAGTAAACCCCTTTGGCCCTTGCCACGAATGTTCTTCTTATAAATCTAGAGAATACAATTAAATTAACCTTATATAAATATGAAGATGTCTAAAATAGGCGTAGTTGATTAAAAATTCATTTAAAAAACATTTAATATTATCACCCTTGAAGCTTCAGGGTATTTTAATTTGCTTGTTTAGCAGCTTGACAAGATAAAAAATCTAATCCTAAGAAAATAGCAGCAATTGTTCCAGAAACACAAATTTCACCCTGAGCAATTGTTTCTTTGACTTTGGAGATAGGAATTAATATAACTTCAATATCTTCGGTGATATCTAGCCTTTGCTGACTGGCTAGACGCACATTTTCAGCTAGAAACAAATGAATATTATTTGTATCTTTGGGTGGATTATCATATAAAGTTGCCAGATGAATGAATTGCTCTGCAACATATCCTGTTTCTTCTTCTAATTCTCTGGCAGCGGCTACAACACTATCCTCTTCCGCTGGATGAAAAGCACCCGCAGGAAGTTCTAATAAAATTTCTCCGACGGCATGACGGTATTGACGGACAAAAACAATTTCTTTTTGCTGAGTGATTGGTAAAATAACAGCTATATCAGGTCGAATATTTACAAAAAAATCATCGACAATTTGCCCGTTGGGTAATTCGACTTCATCTTGTCTGACTTTACACCATTGATTATTGATCACCATTTTAGAATTTAAAATTTTCCACTTGCTAAGGTTTTTCATAAACTAATCCAAAGTAGATTCAAAAATCATAAAGCATACAACAATGCAGATTAGCGTAGAAACCTTTACAGTAAACAAGCGATTTCCTTTAACCATCAGTCGCGGGACGACAGCGCAAACCATGAATGTGTGGGTACGCGCGATCGCAGAGGGGATTGAAGGCTGGGGGGAAGCTTCGCCTTTTTCCATTGGAGTCGGACAACCGCGACAAACCACAGAGATTCTCTTGGAGGCATTGCAAGGCATCGCGCCGCTGTTGGAGGCATATAGCCCTTGGGAAAAGCAGAAAATTGAGGAAGTATTGCAAGCAGCGCAAATCCCTTCTGCGGCGTGGGCGGCAATTGATATGGCGTTGCACGATTGGCAGGGAAAGCGACTAGGATTACCGTTGTGGCGTCTGTGGGGGTTGGATCGAGATCGGATTGTTCCCATCTCTGTGACGATTGGGATTAATTCCCCATCGGGTGCTTTACAGCGATTGCGCGATTGGCGGCAGGTGACAGGGGCAAATGTTTTGAAGGTGAAATTGGGTAGTTCCGAAGGAATTGAAGCGGATCAAGCGATGCTGATGGCAATTCGGGAGACAGCACCGGATGCTCAGTTAAGCGTCGATGCCAATGGGGGTTGGAGTCTGGAAGACGCTGTGACGATGTGCAGTTGGCTGGCAAAGATGGGCGTTAAGTATGTGGAACAGCCGCTAGGACGAGAAGCAGAAGTCGGGATAATGGGGGAATCGTCGTTTAAGGAATTGTACACGCGATCGCCTCTACCCATTTTTGTAGATGAAAGTTGCTTTACTCGCAAGGATATCCCGCAACTGGCAGACCGCGTTCATGGCGTTAATATCAAACTAATGAAATGTGGCGGCTTAACGGAAGCGATTCGCATGATACATACAGCGAAAGCTTGTGGATTGCAGGTAATGTTCGGTTGCTATTCTGACAGCGCCATCTCGAATACGGCGGCGGCACAACTCTCACCCCTAGCGGATTATCTAGATTTAGATAGTCATCTGAATCTAATCGACGATCCTTTTATCGGTGCATCCATACAAGATGGACGGTTGCTACCCAACGATCTACCCGGATTGGGAGTTATCAGAAGGACGGAGAATATTAGCGAAGCAGCGCCTTAGTGCCGAATAGATTTCTGTTCCCTATTTTCTAAAAAGCTGTGCATTTGACATCTAAACATCGAGTCGCAATTCTGCTGCATGAAGGGATTCGCGGCATCCACGGCAAAACCGGACTGGCGCTATTGCGCTACAGTGAAGCGCTAGTGGTGGCAGTCATCGATCGCCAGTGTGCGGGAGAGTCGTTGCGGGAATTGACAGGTATCCCCCGCGAGGTTCCGATTGTCGCTTCTCTGGAAGAGGCGCTAGCTTATACACCCGATATCCTGGCGATTGGGATTGCACCGTCTGGGGGTGCCCTGCCAGCCGAATGGTGGCAGGAAGTAAAACAAGGGATAGCAGCGGGGTTGTCTATCGTCAATGGACTGCATACTCCAATGGCGTCCCATCCGGAGATCCAGACATTGTTGAAAGATGGGCAGTGGATTTGGGATGTGCGTCAGGAACCCGCAGGATTAAAGATAGGAAGCGGACAGGCGCGATCGCTCCCTTGCAAACGGGTTCTCGCAGTCGGCACGGATATGGCAATTGGCAAAATGTCAACCTGTTTGGAACTCAATAAAGCCGCATTGCAGCGCGGTTTGCGTTCCAAGTTCCTAGCTACAGGTCAAGCTGGTTTAATGATAGCGGGGGATGGTATACCGCTGGATGCCGTGCGGGTTGACTTTGCTGCGGGTGCTATCGAACAAATGGTGATGCTGTTTGGCGAAGAGCATGAGATTCTGTTTGTTGAGGGGCAAGGTTCCCTGTTGCATCCCGGTTCAACTGCAACGCTGCCACTGATTCGCGGGACTCAGCCGACGCATCTGGTGCTGGTACATCGAGCGCAACAAGCAACCATTCGTAATCATCCCCACGTTCCGATTCCGCCGCTGCCAGAAGTCATACAGCTTTACGAGGCAGTGGGAGCGGCTGCCGGTGCATTTGCGCCAGTGCCCGTGGTCGCGATCGCTCTCAACACTGCCCATCTTGACGCCGACACTGCACAACGAGCGATCGAGCAGATACAGGCAGAAACAAAGCGTCCCTGCACCGATCCAGTCCGCTTTGGTGCTGACACACTATTAGATGCCGTAATGTCTAATCCTTAATCTGTGGCTTCTGACTCTTCGCTGGTTTGACGGCTGTCGGCTTCGTAATTAGCAGCCAACCCTCCGCCTGATTAATCGCTTTCACCGGCTTTAAATTCAGCTGCTTGAAGGTGGGTTGGTCAAGTAAAAAATAAGGTTGAGCGTCACCTTTCCAACGCTGCTGGAGTTCGGCATCCGTTGCGGGGATGACTTGGCGATCGCTATAAAAATTCAGAGAAGGACGACCATGATCGTAGGATGTGTAGATTGGCTTATTGATGGGAGTTTTGCGCTTAATCATCGCGGCAACGGGTTTAACCGGATAGGCTTCTGCGAGTTCCCAATTCCAGTGCGGCGATGTCATGAGTAGCAGTAGCGTTACATACGTACCCCAAAATAGCAGGGGAATAAATTGCAGGTCTTTTTGATAAATCAAAACTGCCGTTATCAATAAAGTCAAAGCAGCCGATGCAAACACCAGTTGCAAATTCCAGTTCGGTTGGGGGCCAAACGCAGCAAAATAAAAACTACCGCTTAGCGCCGCTAAACCCATGACTGTCAAAAGCGGTACCCAAGAGCGGGGATAGGATTTCTTACTCGGCGCATTCCAAATTTCAGCAAGCTGGGCACCTCCCAATAAAGCCACTGCTGGGTAAATCGGCAGTACATACCAGGGAAGCTTTGTTCCCATCACCGAAATGGCTACTAGATAAACACTCATCCACACCAGTACCAGTTTTGCCCAGCTCATATTGCGATTTTCCCAAGCAAGGCGCAATCCTTGGGGCAATAAGAATAACCAGGGCCAACCGTACTTTAAGATTTCCAACAGATAGTACCAGGGGGGACCCGCGTGATTCTCGACGGGTGCCCAAATCCGCTGCAAGGATTGACTGAAGATGCCGGTGTTTACGAAAGCCTGCCCGTAGTGGAGAAATTGGGCACCATACCAAGCGGCAACTGGCACACTGCCCAAGAGCAAACCAATCCAGAAATAGAGGGAAGTTAACAGTCTGGGAGTATCCCAAGCTAAAAATACCAGGGCAATATTTAAAAGTAATAATCCCATCATGCCTTTAGTCAGGCAAATCAACCCAAACCCGATACCGGCACCGAGAGCGTAGCGCAAGTTTCGACGCGATCGCAACACGCACCACATCATGAACAGGAAAAAGCACAGCACTGCCCCATCCAGCATCGCCAGACGCCCATGACGCACAACGGGTAGTAGCGTTAAGTAAATCAAAGCCGAGAAAAGAGCTGGAAGGCGTCGCCGGAATAGTTCCCGTCCAATGCCATACAAAAGCGGCACACAAGCGGCACTCAGCAGCGCCCCAGGTAGGCGCGTTGTCCACTCATTTACACCGCCGATTGCGTAGGCACCGGCAATCAGCAGATGCATTAAAGGCGGTTTATTGAAATACTCCGTACCTCCCAACGTC
This sequence comes from Coleofasciculus sp. FACHB-542, assembly GCF_014695825.1. Taxonomy (NCBI): domain Bacteria; kingdom Bacillati; phylum Cyanobacteriota; class Cyanophyceae; order Coleofasciculales; family Coleofasciculaceae; genus Coleofasciculus; species Coleofasciculus sp. FACHB-542. The sequence continues at coordinate 70,820 of NZ_JACJPB010000038.1, forward strand.
GGGTACAGCCATCTCAAAGAATCAAACTTTGCCTGCCAAATCTCACGAGCAACCTGGGCAACCGTTCCCTCATCCCAATCCCGTAAAGGCAGTACGCCCAGATTGATTCCAAATAGCAGGATAGCCGCTAGGAATAACCCTAAGACCCACAGCCTTTCCACCCATCTGTCAGCTCCTCTAATCTTCTTTTTTGAACGACCCCACGCAAAAGTTTGACGATCCATATTTAACAAAGCCCGTGGTATTTAGCGGCAATCCAACTTCATTCCCTGCGATTTATCTAACTCAATCATCTGACTAAAATCACAAGGTAAGTTTCCATGTCCTTATGAAGTTTGCATAACTCTATAGAATAAAGCCGGATTTTCTATCTTAAAGTGACCGAGGAAAACTCTCGCCATGCCTGCTCTAACTCTGTAGGACAATCTCAGAGTTGGAAACACTCGCAGCGTTTGGACTCAGTTTTACAGCGGTTAGACGCTCGTTGCGTTCCGAATTATAAAATTTATACCAGTAGTGAGAGTCATACGGAAAGTTTTTTTAGTCATCTATCGGCACATTTAGCATCGCCACCATGCAAGTGTAACGCCGACTTACTCTGTTCGCGTAAGTGTTGCTAGCGTATGTGTTGCGGCTTGGTGAAGAGCGAGCGCACTCTTTAACGATTCGGCAAGGCGAGATAACTGGCTGCTGTGAGAAGCGGGGTATCTGAAGTGCTGGCTCACAGCTCAAATAGAATTGCGATCGCAACACTTTATCGTTAATCGCTAAAAGATAAAAACTAGCTCGATCTCCCAAGATGAATCCAGGCGGTTAATTTCAATCTGGCGAATAAATTCTCGAAAGTAGAATCGTCGCTCTGATTCTGACAAATCTAGCCAAAATTGTGAGATAGATACAGCCTGCGCGATCGCTTGTAAATCTACTGGCGGCAGACTCGCCATCCGCGATTGCAATTGAGAGATTTCTGTGCGTAGCTTGTAGGCGCGTAACTGGGCAGTTTCTGAATCTAGAATGCCATTCTCTGTAAGCGTCGGCAACTGAGCTAAGATATCTTGCTTAGCGGCAATTTCATGGGTAATCGTGCCCTTAATTCTATCCATATTGGGAACATTCATCGCCGCTACTGCACGGGGTAAATCTTGGCAGATTCTCTCAATCGTTTGCTCTAATACTTCCTGATAAGAAATAGCCCGACATTTAGGCTGTTTAACGCACTTGGTTGGGCGCAGATAAAGATATTCTCCCTGTTTGCGGGAAGCGGTGACGCGGGTAATCGTCATTGGCGATTGGCACTCTCCACAAACCACTAATCCCGCTAGAGAACGGTTTGCACTAGTGGTACGAGGAGGCAAACGGCGGTTACGGCGCAGCAAGCGGTCAATTTGCGCGGCTTCTTCCCTAGATACGATGGCAGCATGGGTATCAGAGAGAATCTCACCATTTTTATACGCAGTGTCGCCCCGATAGACTGGGTTCGTTAGCCAGCGTTGTCCAGTAGAAGCGGAAATTTTCTTGCCGTATTTCTTTTCTAGATACCGCACTGCACCGCGTAAAGAACCATACAGCAGAAATTGTTCAAAAAAATCTTTGACGACCGGCGCGGCGCTGCGGTCTAGGATATAGCGGTCTTTACCTCGTCGGTAGCCATAAGGAGCTTTTCCAGGCGCTGGCGACGCTTTGAGCCGCCGCTGAGCGTGTCCTTGACGGATACGATCGCTGCGTTGCCGATTCTGAATTTCTTGCAGGAGTTGCAGGGGTGTTTGATGATACGCGACTGACTCAGTAGTAATAATTTGAATGCCGAGGGATTCGAGATCGAGGATGCGATCGCATACTTCTTCCACCGAGTTTCCCAATTCTGCCAGTCGTCGGATTAATAAATAATTAGCGGGTTCTTCTTTACAATCTTCTAACAGCTGTCGTAGTTGTTGACGTTCCCCTAAATCTTGATAAACGCTATCTATTTCCCAACCCCACATCAAGGGATCGGGTGCAACTTCAAGCAACGGGTCAGTATAGGAATATGCAATGATTTTCATTGCAGAATTATGTACCAAGCTGCCAGGAGCAGCCTGAAGAGTTTAATTTTAGCTTGTGTAGGTAGGCTTCGTTTCTGTAGCCCCACGCTTCTATCGTGCAGACAGGGATTCGCAATTCACGGGATGCTCCCAAATTGCCCTGATTAGGATTCATGGTTGACAGCTCATTCACCTAACTCAATGATGTTGCCATCAGGATCTTGAGTAAACAGCGCAGCGCGACCAGAAGCGCTCATTTGTAGGGGGTATTTGTGAGCCATAAGCTTCTCCTTAGCAGCGTCTAAGTTGGCGACCAAGAAGGCTAAATGCCGATTCCGGCCTAATTTCTCAGAATTGACTAAATCCGATGGTATAGAGTTGGCAACAATCAGGTGAATTTGAAACTCGCCGACTTGATACCATGCGCCGGGAAATTTCAGCACTCTATCCACTTTCGATAATCCCAACACGTTCCCGTAAAATTGCTCGGCTCGTTCCAAGTCAGAAACGAGAATGGCTGCATGGAGACATTGAGTAATCTGCATTGCTAGTTATACTTTTGCCTGTAATCATACCATTTTTACCTGGAGGTAAACGAATTCCTTAGAACCAAAAAATAAATAAGAGAAATCGAGCGATCGCTCGATTTTTCTTACTTAAAGAACTGTTTACTTAAAAACCATGGCCGGAATCATCGTCTTCGCCTAAAGGGTATATAAACCTTCGGCTGTCATGCCAAATCGAACAACAGAAATTCCGTGCTATTTTTGGCTTCTATGGCTATCTGGTTTTCATCACTGATTGCAGTGCCATCTCCAGCAGCTAGTGGCTTGCTATTCAAACTGATATCGCCTTTGATAACTTGCAGCCAAGCATGGCGGTTAGGGTTGATTTGATAATTAACCTGCTGTCCTGCATCGAGCAAACTTGCGTAGAGATTGGCATCTTGGTGGATAGTAACCGAACCATCCCGACCATCTTGAGAAGCAATTAAACGGAGATTTCCGTGCTTTTCTTCAGCCGAATACATTTTCTGCTCGTATCTAGGTTTTAATCCCTTTTGGTTAGGCGTAATCCAAATTTGCAGAAAATGCACTAAGTCAGTTTTAGAATGGTTATATTCACTGTGCGTAACTCCTGTACCAGCGCTCATAACTTGCACTTCACCCGGAAGAATAATGGAGCTGGTTCCCATGCTATCTTTATGCTCTAAAGCACCTTCTAGTACGTAGGAAATAATTTCCATATCTCGATGAGAATGGGTCCCGAAGCCTTGGTTCGCTTGCACTCTATCTTCGTTAATTACGCGCAGAGTTTTAAATCCCATGTACTGAGGATCGTAGTAGTTGGCGAAGGAGAATGAATGATAGGAATTGAGCCAACCATGATCGGCGTGTCCACGTTCTTCTGCTTTCCGAATTGCAATCATTTTCATCTCCTATTTAACTTAAATGTCCAGCGGCTAGAGCCTAGAGCTATCCTGGTTGTAGAGAGGCGATTTATTGCGTCTCCCTTCGCAGACTAAAAAAATGGGATCTGTTGCCAGTTGGTACAAGTAAACTTTATTTAGACAGGCTACGGTTTTGTCATGAATAATACTAAAGTTTACTGTACAAACCATCACAAAACGGTGGATTTCTGGTTTACTCACACTGGCATACTGCTACCTGTTTTTTGTCTTTCATTACAAACTTTACAGGGGGGAATTCCGTGTTTTGATAGGAACCATCGCCATAAGGTTGATTGTGAGATTGACCGCAACTGCACCAAAATTTAAGTACCCAATTCAAGCGCAAGAATGATAGGTTTTGTATCAACAATGACGGGTTCACTCATTTTGCTTGTCCTTGGCTTTCTTTGGTGCCTTATTTTTGTATATTTATAGTTTAAAAAATGTAACCATAAAGTGTAAAGTATGCACTTTAAAGTAAGATAGTACCCAAAAAGATACTATGGAAGCTAAAAGCGAGAATTTTGAAAGGAAGACTTGTCCAGCAGAAACTACCTTAAAAGCAATTAGCGGACGCTGGAAGCTTTTGATTGTGGCAGAACTATGGTCAGGAGTTAAACGGTTTGGGGAACTGCAAAGAGGGCTGGAGGGAATCACTCAAAAGATGCTCACGCAGCAACTTAGAGAAATGGAAGAAGACGGAATTATCCATCGTCAGGTTTATCCGCAGATTCCCCCAAAAGTGGAATATTCTTTGACCCCTTTAGGAGAAAGTTTGAAACCGATTATTCAGGCAATGCACGAATTAGGCACGCAATTATAGAAATTATTGGCAGAAATTATTGGCGAGTATAGCGATGCTTCACCCCAATCGGAAAATATTCTGGATCGCCGCTGGGAGTTAAGGTAACTTGCGGCATTTGGTAGGTTGGAGGGACATAGTTGGCAAACTCGCTGTTGAGGCGTAGTAGCTGAGACAGAATTGAAGATGCGATCGCTTGTTGCTTGTCTTCACTGGCTTCCACTTGTGGCGCTAACTCCACAACCACCGACAGGAAGCGGTTTTTATCTGCATCTTCCTGAACCTGCATGACAAACTTACCCGTCACCCACTCTCGAGTCCTGGGTTGTTCTAACCCCACCGTCACATTTTCCGGGTAAATATTTGCGCCGAAATACGAAACCGTGAAATTAGACCGTCCAAACACATAAACAAACGGTAAGGGAGGAATTCCTCTTTGTGTAGCCCGCGCCGCCGGATTGAGTTCGGGTAGCCCTAAACCGGAGGTTTCGGGATGAGGAATGGCACTTTCACCTTGCAACGCCGCGACTGGATCGAAGTCCCATCCTGCTAAAAACTGGAGCATTTCATCGTAAGGGATTAAGCCTCCCGTATCGGAGATATGATAGCGGATCAACGGAATCCCGTTATCGCCGGAAAACAGCAATGTGCCCTCGTGAACCTCGAAAAAGCGACTCAGTGGGTCATACTGTACCAGTGTTGGCAAGCGAGATTCCCCAAATAATGCCTTAGCAGCATCTGGATGTTCTGCCAGAAATCGACGGATGCGGATACTCAGCGGGGTTTCGTTGCCCAAGACGCCTGCATCGGCTGTCCCATAAAGCGAAGCTGAGTCATAACAAGGATTTTGAGAACCGACTCTTTCTCCGACAAGATTGCGCCATTCTTCGCTAAAGACTTCTCCCGCAAACACCATTTTGATGTGATATTGCTGCCACTCCACACCCCGCGCTATGCCACTATCAATGACATCCTTCAAAAATGGCGGATATCCCAGCAGCACGACTTGCTCAAATGCAGAACCCAGTTCTTGCACGACTCGAAATATCTCTCCTTTATTATTGCCAGGAGTAATCACCGTAATCGGGTATCCTTTACTGGCGAGATAGCGACAGCAGTTTGCTGTGTATATTCCCCCAACCCAAGTCCCTAAGGTAAAGCAGATGACAGCCAAGGTGCGGCGGGTATCAGCCTGAAAACTATCATGAAATATCTGTTCAAAGCGAATCGCGATTTGCAGTTCATCCGTGAGGAAACGAGGCCAAAATGTCGGCTTTCCCGTTGAACCGGAGGAAACAGCAATCGTATCGCACGCTTCTAATTGTCCATTGCGGCACAAGTCTGCAAGGGAGTGACGCAACAGGTAATTTTCTTTGGTAATGAAGGGAAGTTTTTGGAAATCTTCAAAAGTTTGTATCGAATCCGGATCGATACCTTGTTCCTTCACAAAAGCTTGGTAGGCGGGGACACTCGCAGAAACCTCGTGGAATAATTGCATCGTAGCGGCTTCTGGGGAGGTGCTGCGATACTGTTGCAGCCGCCACTGGAGGGGAGTACCCAGGAACGATTGAAAAGCGGTGAGTACCCGTTGACGTTGTTCTTCTAGCATTGTCCTCCCTCTCAGTTTTGTATTTAAGATCAGGCTAACGTAGGGAAGGCGATCGCTTTCAATCGCTTTCATCGATCGCATTACTTGGTAGAATCTCGGTCAATTTGTTATACCGTTACTGGATCTTCCACAGAATTGCCCCAGGTTAATCATGCCCCTCTATTGCACCAAAGGACACGAGAATCCCATTGATGGTCGCTTTTGCCAGCATTGTGGCGAACCGCTACCTGCTGTGGTGAGTAATACTGTTTTGCCGGGGATGACGCTGGGCGATCGCTATCGAATTGTGCACGAATTGGGGCACGGTGGCTTTGGACGCACTTATTTGTCTGAAGACCTCAACCGCTTCAACGAACCCTGTGTTTTAAAGGAATTTGCCCCCAAGGTGCAAGGCACTTACGCTTTGCAAAAAGCTTCCGAACTATTTGAACGGGAAGCGGGTGTCCTTTACAAGCTGAAACACCCGCAAATTCCCAACTTTCGAGAGTTATTTCGGGTAAACCAGCGAGGGAACGGACGCCTGTTTTTAGTCCAAGACTATGTGGAAGGTCAAACTTATCGCGCGCTTCTCGAAAGTCGGAAACATCAAGGAGCGCGGTTTAGCGAGGCAGAGGTACGGCAGATTCTGCTGCAAATTTTACCAGTTCTGGAATATATCCATTCGATGGGGGTCATTCACCGCGATATTGCCCCAGATAACATGATTTCGCGAGCTTCTGACCAACTGCCCGTTTTGATTGACTTCGGTGGCGTCAAGGAAGTCGCAGCCACCGTAGAATCGGAGTTTAACGAGACACCAGGGATGGAAACAGCGACCATCCATACTCGGTTAGGTAAGCCCGGATACGCCCCCGATGAACAGATGCAACGGGGAATTGTGTTTCCCCATAGCGATTTATATGCTTTGGCAGCAACGATGTTGGTGTTGCTCACGGGTAAACAGCCGCAAGAGCTAATCGACGATGGAACGCTTTTGTGGAACTGGCGGCGGGACGTGAACCTTAGCCCCGCTCTGGGAGCAGTATTGGATAAAATGCTTTCACGACGACCGGGCGATCGCTATCAATCTGCCAGCGCCGTGCTACAGAGCCTTTCATCTGCCCACCCGCCTGCCCCAGCACCCGATCTTCCTCCCACTCAGCCGCCCACCAAACCCCCGATGGCACCGACAATGGTGGTGGCTCGTGCCCAAATTCCCCCGCCCCCCCAGGCAATCGCCAACTCACCCCAGCCAATCCTAACCCCCCATCCATTACCACCCCCAACGCCCAATCCATTACCGCCGCCAACCCCCAAACCGCAATCTCCCTTTCTCGGTTTAGTGGGAAAAACTTTGGTCGTGTCGCTGCTGATTACGGGCGCGACTGGAATTGGCTGGTGGGCTGGCAATCTTTGGATACAATCACTATCGAAGTCTGGGGAAGAAACCTCCGACGCCACACCGTCACCTAGTTCTTCGCCGCCCGTCGATCAGGAAAATCCTTCCTCGCAGTTTTCGCCTGCGGAACAGGCACGCAAGCAACAGCTGCGCGATCGCCGTCAAAGTCTCGGCGTTAACTACAATTTCTATGTCAACTGGGTGAATGAAGTTTTCTGGACTCAGAACCCCAATCAACGAGGGCGCACGCTGGGGAATGGGCCAGAAAATGAGCAATTACGAGAGCAATGGGATCGGATCGCAACTGAATTGCTCGATAAGCTAGATCAGGCGAAATTACCAGGCGCAGCGAGACAGCGTTTAGGAAGCTATGGTGCAGCGGATCGCGATCGCTGGAAAGGGCAAGTCAACCAGCGAAACCTGAGCAGTCGCGCCCTCTACGATCTCGCAGATGTGGCATTTTTCCAAGTATTTCCAGAACAGCGGGGCAGAGATTTTCTCAATCAGCCAGTCGGTCAAATCTGGCACGCGATCGCTGGGGAGAAAGTCAAAGCAGTGCAATCTCAAGAGGCGCTGGAAACAATTCGCTTTGCTCCAGGGGCAGTGGGCAAACGAGTCAGCGGCACCCTCCAACCAGGAGAAGGAAAAGCCTACATCAGCAACTTTGCCCAAAATCAATTATTAGCAGTTAACTTTACGGGGAGTTCAAAACTGCGGCTTTCCCTTTACCCCCCAACCAGTACATTTCCCCCAATCCTCGAAGACTCCACCGAAAAAACTTGGTCGGGAACCCTGCCTCAATCAGGCTACTACGAATTCATCGTTGTTTCCGAAGCTTCCCAGCCCGTTGATTATCAACTTGATATCGGCGTGGAAAACCCTCCGGCTCCCTCACCTGAACCGGCTGAAACGACCACTGCTTCTCCTGAACCGGCACAAACAACCACTCCTTCCCCCTAAATGAAACCCCTTACCTCTTTGGGGGAGAGTAGGGGGTCGGGTTCAGATGAAAAGCTCGGATAACGTCTACAGCCGTACCTGCGGCAAATTGCTGCGGGGATTGAAGGTGCGGCTCTCCCGGATTTTCTCGTAATATTCTCGTTCCGTAGCACTGAGTTCTTTCGGCGTCACAATCAAAATCTTTACCAGCTGATCGGAACGTCCGCCTTTAGGATTGGGCCAACCTTTACCGCGCAACCGCAGAGATTGTCCCGAACGGACACCAGGGGGAACGTTGACAGTGACAGAACCATCCGGCGTCGGCACTTCCACGGGTGCCCCCAACACGGCCTCATCTGGCGTTACCGGCACTTCGCAGACGAGATTATCACCATCGAATTGGAAGAACGAGTGGGGCAGCAGCTCCACGGTTAAGTATAAGTCACCCCGCTGCTGAGTATAGGGGCTGACTGAACCTTTGCCTTTGACGCGAATTCGACTGCCTTGTTTTGTACCCGGAGGAATCCGAACGTCAATGGCTTCATTGCCTAAATCTAAACGCTTCTGGACGCCATGAAAAGCTTCGGATAGGCTGAGTTTGATGACCGCTTCTCGATCGGCGGCTGCGGCGGCTTGCGGATCGAAGCCAGAATACCCGCCAAAGTCTGTATACCCAGTGGGGCCTGTAGAAGTGCGATAAGTCGTGCGGCGTCCAGCACGGCTGCCAGAACGGGCACTGGCACCCCCTAAACCGCCCAGGAGATCGTTGACAAATTCATCAAAACTGCCGTACTGACTAAAGTCAAAGCCGCCAAAATCAACGTTCACTCCGCCTGGATAGGGTGACGATCCTTCCCCGACTTGTTTCCAGTACTGTCCGAACTGATCGTACTTTTTACGTTTTTCTGGGTCGGATAGCACTTCGTAGGCTTCGCTGACTTCCTTGAAGCGAGCTTCAGCTTCTTTGTTGCCAGGGTTCATGTCGGGGTGGTACTTTCGTGCCAGTCGCCGGTAGACTTTTTTGATTTCATCGGCACTAGCGGTTTTAGTAACTCCCAGGATGGCGTAATAGTCTTTAAAATCGGTCGCAGCCATCAACCTCCCTCCTCTCGTCTAAATATTTAGTTTAAGTTTTATTTTTTACCTTCTCAGAGATAGGGTATCAAATCAGTCAATGGATATAAGTTCGGCTTTTCCGCACTGATGCGATCGCGATTTCCGTACTTGTCGCTGAATAACGGATTAAACGATCGAGTCCATCAGCTAGGGTGGGCGGAGCGTCTACCAGTTGGCGGTGCATCTGTAAAATAACTTCTTCCGGGACTTGGCGCAGTCTTAATCGATTTCTTTCTAGACATTCCTGCACTGGCGTATCCAGCCACAAGCCGGTAATGTGGGTAAAACCGCGATCGCGAGAAGTAGCGATCGCTTCCCGGCGATGTTTACGAGCCGCATTCGTCGCGTCGAAAATCGCTTGTCTTTTCTCCTCAACTGCTTGGCTTAATTGGCGCTGTACTTCGCTCCACACTAACAGCCACGACCCTTGAATCGCTTCATCCCCAAACAGTTGTTCCCGGATCGCGTCTGTGGCAATTAGCCGATGCTGAGGGCATTCTGCTACGAGCTGTTGTGCTAGAGAAGATTTGCCGCTACCGGGCAACCCAATTAAGAGAATTAATCGAGTCATGTTTCGGTGTTGGGAGCGGGTAATTAGAGTTTTGAGTTTTGAGTTAAAGAGAGTTCTTTAATTCAAAACCCAAATTCAAACGCGAGAATCGCGTCTCTACTTCAACTTTTTCCCAATTAGCAACTCCCGGTACTAATTTCCACCTTAAATGACGGTTCCATCCGGAATCACAGCATTTTTCAGTACCACAACAATCCCGCTACGGATGTAGAAACCTTCGCTTTCGCGGTTGGCTTCTTCCACCCTGTCTTTGTTGATAATTTGCACATTGCAACCAATGTGGGCGTTTTTGTCAATGATAGCGCGGCGAATCCGGGTGTCCGAACCAATTCCCAAGGGAACTTTACCGTCTTCACAGTGAGCTTGTCGTTCGGCGAAGGGTTGGTATAAGTCGGCACCCATGACGAGGGAGTCTTCAATTAAGGAACCCGATTCAATGCGCGATCGCACTCCCAAAACTGAATGCTCAATCCGGCATTCTTTCAGGATGCAGCCTTCCCCAATAATCGACTCGGTGATTTGGCAATCTAACAGCTTACTGGGCGGTAAGTAACGAGCGCGAGTGTAAATCGGAGCATCCTCATCGTAGAAACTAAAAGGCGGCTGCGGTTGTCTGGTGAGAGCCAAGTTCGCCTCGTAGAACGACTCCATCGTTCCAATATCTTCCCAGTAGTCATTAAATAAATAAGCTTGAACGTTATAATCCTGCGCCGAAGCGGGGATAATCTCCTTACCAAAATCGGTTCGCTCTTGGTTAGTTTGCAGCAGATGCATCAGCACGTCTTTTTTGAAGACATAAATCCCCATTGAGGCGATGTAGGGATTTTTCTTCGCTTGTTCCGCACTCAATCCCAGCGTTGTCGTATCGACCTGCATCTCCTTGAGAGCATCGCCTTTAGGCTTTTCGCTGAAATCTATCACCCGTCCGGTATCATCGATTTTCATTAAGCCGAAATCGGACGCCCGTCGCTCATCCATTGGCACAACGGAGAGGGTGATATCGGCATTAGTGTCGCGGTGGCGTTGCACGAACTGGCGATAGTCCATGCGGTAGAGATGATCTCCTGACAAAATCAGGTACTCATCAACATCCCACTCATCCAACAGCCAGAGATACTGACGGACAGCATCGGCAGTGCCTTGGAACCAGTTGGGGTTTTCTGGCGTTTGCTGGGCGGCTAGCACCTCCACAAACCCTTCTGTGAACCCTGCGAAACTGTAGGCGCGGGCAATATGGCGGTTGAGGGAAGCTGAGTTGAATTGGGTCAGAACGTAGATTTTGTAAATTTCTGAGTTAATGCAATTACTGACCGGAATATCGATTAGGCGATACTTTCCTGCCAGAGGCACGGCTGGCTTCGCTCGCAACTTGGTCAGCGGGTAAAGGCGGGTGCCAGCGCCACCTCCGAGAATAATGCTTAGAACTTTTTTCACTTCAAACCTCTCGATTGCCAGTCAACTCCCAAAACCAGTGTCGGACGGTCTGGAGCAGTTGGCAAGGGGGGGAGGGGGAATCGATGTTAGGGGTTATGGATAATTCGGAAAAAGTTTCAAGGAATCAGTGTTGAGTTTTGAATTAAAGCACTCTTTTTTATTCAAAACTCAAAATTCAAAACTCAACACGCTCATTTCCCACCGCCCTATTGCAGTGCCATTTCCATCAAAATTTTCTGGGCACTTTGTTCTCTTTCCTTGTCACCGGGGTGGCGTTGGATGTAACGACCATCTGGTTGTAAATCCCAAGCGTGACGGTTATCGGCGAGCATAATTCCTAAGATTTCTTGTAAATCTTTAGAAATTTCGGGATCTTCTATTGGCGCGATCGCTTCTACTCGTCGATCCAAGTTGCGGCGCATCCAATCAGCACTGCCGATATAAACTTCCTCACTGCCAGCATTTTGAAAGTAAAAAATCCGCGAGTGTTCTAGATAACGCCCGACAACACTAATCGTCCGGATATTTTCACTGACTCCTTCCACACCGGGTCGCAGACAGCAAATTCCGCGGATAATCAAATCGATTTTTACCCCAGCGATGCTAGCTTCGTAAAGCGAGGCAATGAGTTGGGGATCTGTCAGTGAATTCATCTTGGCGACAATTCGACCGCTTTTGCCATGATGGCAATGTTCTATCTCGCGGCGGATCAAGCTCAAAAAGCGATCGCGGCAGTTCACCGGCGACACCAACAACTTGCGGTAAGACCGTTGCCGCGAGTAACCCGTCAAGTAATTAAACAAATCCGTTAAATCCGCCCCCAAGTCTTCACGGCAGCTTAATAGCCCCACATCTGTATAAATTCGAGCGGTTTTGGGATTATAGTTCCCCGTACCGATGTGGACATACCGGCGAATTTGGTTTTCTTCTCGGCGTACTACCAAAACCACTTTGGTATGCGTCTTTAAACCCACCAACCCATAGACCACATGAACGCCCGCTTGTTCTAACTTGCGTGCCCAGTTAATATTGTTCTCTTCATCAAAACGGGCTTTTAGTTCCACCAGAACCGCTACTTGCTTGCCATGCTCAGCCGCTGTAATTAGGGCATTGAGAATCGGCGAGTCCCCAGATGTTCGGTAGAGAGTCATTTTAATCGCCAGCACATTTGGATCGATTGCCGCTTGGGTAATAAAGCGCTGTACCGTTCCTCCAAAAGATTGATAAGGATGGTGAACCATCAAATCTGCGGTGCGAATGACCGAGAAAATATCTTCTCCCTCATCCAAATCTCCTTCACTGAGCCGCCGCAGGCGTGGGGGTATCCCTGGCGTCCACACAGGGTCTTTCAGTTCCGGGAGTGGCAATTGCATGAAGTACATCAAGTCTGCCAGCCCCAATAGCCCGTCCACCTCGTAAACATCCCGCTCCAACAGCCCCAGTTCCCGCATCAGCATCCCTTTCATGGATTCGGGCATTGAAGCTTGAATTTCCATCCGTACCGCCGAACCACCCACCCGACGTTTCCGCAGTTCTTGCTCAATCGCCAGCATCAGATCGTCGGCTTCATCTTCTTCCACCTCCAAATCTGCATTGCGAGTGATTCGGAAGGGGTGATATTCCTGGATATTCATCCCCGGAAACAGTGACTCTAGATTATGAGCAATCACCTGTTCTAGGGGCACACCCATCCAAATCAGGCGTTCATTCCGGAATCGTTCCTCTTCGAGTCCAGACGACCGACTTCCCAGCCCGGACTCCAACCGTAAGGGCAAAAATCGAGGTAAAACTTTTGGGACTTTCACTCTAGCAAACAGTTCTTCCCCCGTGTCTGGGTCTTTCACCACCACAGCCAGATTCAGACTGAGGTTAGACATATAGGGAAAAGGATGGCTGGGATCGACGGCTAAGGGGGTCAGAACTGGGAAAATTTGCTCTTCAAAATAGTTTTGCAGGTAAGCCCGCTGTTCCTGGTTCAGATCCACGTAGTCTAGAAGATGAATGCCTTGCGCGGTCATCAAGGGTCGCAATGCTTTCTCAAAGTGTTGATGCTGTTGTGCTACCAGAGGTCGCGCTGCCAAGCTAATCTCTTCTAGCTGGTCGCTTGGCGTCCGACCATCGGGCGTCAGCTGGCTCACTTTTGCTTCCACCTGTTGCTTAAGAGCAGCAACGCGCACCATGAAGTATTCGTCGAAGTTGGCACTAAAAATCCCCATGAATTTCAGGCGTTCTAGCAGCGGCGTCCGAGGATCGATCGCTTCATGCAAAACTCGATTGTTAAACTCCAACCAGCTGAGTTCGCGGTTGAAATAGTACTGCGGATGGTTTAGGTCAATATTATGGTGTGTTGCTGCGGTCTTTTTCGCTTTTGACATAATTCTAATGGCAGTCAGGCTGGCAGGTATTCATTGTTACTTGCAACACCAACCAGTGAATTCCATCTGAATTGATCGCAGATTCGCGCTGATTGTTTTAGCACTCATTTTTAAAATGCGCTTATCTTAATTCTGGCTGTGTTATTAATTCATCGTATCCTGACTTAGATGACCCAAAACCTATCTACAGAAAGGCGTTAAATATTATGACCTCATGCAAAAGCGCTAGGTTTATGCTCTCAAGGCAGGCTCCGGGCGAGCGATCGCTACTCCCTCCTTTAACTGGATACTTCACCCGCACGCCTTGCCAAGCCTCTGCCCATCTGACGATAGCGATTCGATGAGTTTTATTAACCAAATACCTCATCTTCCCTTCCCCGCCACCACTCACCCAGATTCATCAAGTCCTGATGAATATCTGCTAATTCTTGAACATATTCCTCTGGAGAGATAGTCGGGCGGCGTTCTTGGAGTTTTTTTAGCCGCAATTGCACTAATAGCCAAGGCTTGGAAATGCTATCTGTGGCTTCAATGTATTGGGCTAGTTCTTTGCTATCCATGATTTATCTGGTGGGAATTTATCTTCTTTAAAGATACAGGCAGCCGAAGTTTACAGATAATAAAAAAACAGCCACGTTAGTAGTGGCTGTTTTCCAGATGATTAAATTTGACGTAGCTGAAACATCAGCCGTTATTTAAGCAGATGCCGTTAAATTCTGGGCAACAAAGTCCCAGTTGATCAAGTGGTCAACAAAGTTCTGCATGAAGTTGGGGCGGCTATTCTGGTAATCCAGATAGTAGGCATGTTCCCAAACATCCATTGTTAGCAAGGGAGTTTGTCCGTAGGCAATCGGGTTTTCTGCGTTCGGAGACTTAGTTACTTTTAGGGTATCGCCATCTTTGATCAGCCAAGCCCAACCACTACCGAATTGAGTGCCTCCGGCATTTTTAAACTCTTCTTTGAATTTGTCAAGGCTACCGAAGCTGGCGTTAATTTTTTCCGCTAGTTCGCCACTCGGATTGCCGCCTCCATTTGGCTTGATGCCATTCCAATAGAAGGTATGATTCCATACCTGAGCAGCGTTGTTGAATACAGCAGCTTTGTCTGATGCTTTGTAGGTTGCCTTGATGATTTCTTCAAGCGACTTGTCGGCTAGTTCTGTGTCCTTAACTAGATTGTTGAGAGTGTTCACGTAAGCAGCGTGATGCTTGCCGTAATGGAACTCAAGTGTCCGCGCCGACATACCTGACGACTCTAAAGCGTCTTGATCGTAAGGTAAAGGGGGTAATTCAAATGCCATTGTGTTCAATCCTCTGCTAACTGCTTTCTAGCTTAAAACTAAGGGAGAAGTTTTTTCTTCTTAAGGATCTAAGTCTCGTCCGATCGAGGTTGCGATCGCTAGCGATATAAAACTTAACCACTGGATTGTACCTTAAAAGTCGAGAGACAGCCAAAATCAACGCTATGTGCCAATTTAGGCAGGACTCCCCACTAATTTCTCCCTGTTGCATCTACCCAAAGGGATAATTAATGGCGATCGCTCAAAACTCCTCTAACCATTTCGATTGCCGCTGCTGGAGTATTGGCAATCAAAATAGAGTCTTCAGACAAGCTTTGGAAAAAAGCCGTACTTTCTGGATGATTCGTTAATAAAATCACTTTTTTATAGTTCTTCAAAGCCAGGGCAATTTCTGAAGCGGTTCCTGCACCCATGCCGCAGGCAATCACAACATCAGAAGAAAGGACATTAATATTATTTCTCGCATTTCCCATATCGGTAACAATTGCAATATCTACGGCATCAGAAACCGCGCTGGTATCGTTAGTGGGAAGAATGCCAATTGTTAAACCATTAGCAAATTTTGCTCCTTTACTCGCCGCATCCATCACACCAGCATTTCTGCCGCCAGTCAGCAAAACCCATCCCTCTTGGGCGATGAATTGACCGAGTTTATAAGCGTTTTCTAAGTCAGTTTCTGTGGCGTTGGCTCCTGGTCCCATAACGCCAATTAGGGTTTTTTTCATGGCAAGCTGACCTTAACTCCTAAGCGTTGAAATTTTTAACGCCGAGGTACGCAGAGTTCTACGCAAAGGTAGGCAAAGTAATAGAAGTGCAATGAATTAGCATTTTCCTCAGCGTATCTTTGCGATCGCCTTTGCGTTCTTTATCTTCAAAAAACTTACTCAAACCTACAGAGAACCAGCAATCATTCCAGCCAGTAAAACAAAACCAATCCAAACATTTTGGCGAAAAGTTTCCCCATATACTGGCGTTGGGATATCTTTCCGGCTGAGTCGAGAATATTGCCAAATCCAAGCTAAGGTTGCCAAACTCAAAGCGATCCAAAAGCTAAGCTTTAGATCCATCACAATTCCCAGCCATTCAAGCAAAATAACCGTGCCAGTAAAGAAGACACCAACAGCTTCAGCCGCATAATTGCCAAAAAATAAAGCGCTGGAATTAATGCCAATCCGCCGGTCATCTTCCCGATCTGACATGGCATAAACGGTGTCAAATCCAAGTGTCCAGAGTACCGTCGCGCCCCATAAAATCCAGGTGGGTTCTTCTAGCTTGGCAGTTACAGCAGTCCAGCTAATCAGCACGCCAAAACCCCAAGCAATCGACAGCACTAGCTGAGGCACTGGAAACACCCGCTTGGCGGTGGGATAGAAAATAATTACGGGAACTGCCGCCACGCACAACCAGAAAGTAAGGGAATTAAGGTAGAGTGCGAGAACCCCAGCGCAACTCATCGCTACCAAGGCAACGACGATGCCAGTTTTGACCGACAAAGCGCGAGAGGCGAGGGGACGCGATCGCGTTCTTTCTACTTGCGGATCGATATCCCGATCCCACAAATCATTGACAACACACCCGGCAGCACTGGTCGCTAAAGTACCCAGTACAATCACGCCTACCAGCGGCAACGGTGGCTTTCCTGCTGCTGCCAGAAAGACCGCCCATAGTGCCGGAATCATCAATATCAGGCGTCCTGCTGGCTTATCCCATCTCAAAAGCCGGACGACTGTAAGCCAGGTGGGTTCTGTTTCTTTATGTTCTTGCTGGGTCAGCATGGTCTAGAAAAATGAGTATCCAGAAATATCATTAATCACATCTTTATCCCCTATAGAATATCCTTATTCATCAAATCTCGGCTGGTTCTGCAACCCTGGATACATCGAAATGGTCAATTTAGTTGCCAACGCTAAAGATAATTCTGCGGGTGTTTCAACTCCTAGCGTGGATCGAGATCGGATTCTCGCCGCGATTGACTTAGGTACCAATTCCCTGCACATGGTGGTCGTGCAAATTCAACCCAAGCTGCCTGCTTTTTCGATTATTGCCAGAGAAAAAGACACGGTGAGACTGGGCGATCGTGATAAAAAGACGGGCAATCTGACGCCAGCGGCAATGGAACGAGCGATCGCAGCCCTGCGCCGCTTCCAGGGAATTGCCAAAAGTCTTAACGCCGAACAAATAATCGCCGTGGCAACCAGTGCGGTAAGAGAAGCCCCCAACGGGCGAGACTTTTTAAAACAAGTAGAATCAGACTTGGGCTTATCTGTCAACTTGATTTCCGGTCAAGAAGAAGCCCGGAGAATTTACTTAGGCGTGCTGTCGGGAATGGAATTAAATAACCATCCCCACATCATTATTGACATTGGCGGCGGTTCGACCGAGTTAATTTTAGGGGATAGTCACGAACCGCGATCGCTCAGCAGCACCAAAGTCGGTGCAGTCCGACTAACCGCAGAATTTATTACCACAGATCCCATCAGCATTGGTGAATTTCAGTCCCTACAAGCTTATGTGCGCGGACAGCTAGAACGAGCCGTTGATGAATTGCGGGCAGTTCTCCAACCAGGGGAACTGCCGCGTTTAGTGGGAACGTCCGGGACGATTGAGACGCTGGTAACGATACACGCGCGAGAAAAACTAGGTACCAACCCCTTTTCGCTAAATGGCTACCAGCTGAGTCTCAATGACTTGAGAGACTTAGTGAATCGCTTGCGAAGGCTCAATTACTTAGAACGAGCCGCCATACCAGGAATGTCAGAGCGGCGGTCAGAAATTATTGTTGCCGGGGCGGTTATTTTACAAGAAGCGATGACGCTGCTAGGCGCTGAATTGCTAACGGTCTGCGAACGGAGTCTCCGCGAAGGAGTGATCGTCGATTGGATGCTCGCTCACGGCTTAATCGAAGACAAGCTGCGCTACCAAAGTTCTGTGCGCGAGCGTAATGTAATCAAAACCGCCCGTAAATATGGCGTTAATCTGGAATACGCTCAGCGAGTCGCAGAATTTGTCCTTAGCTTATTTGACCAAACTCAAGGCATCCTCCACCACTGGGGTTCAGAAGAACGGGAACTACTTTGGGCAGCCGCAATTTTACACAATTGCGGACACCATGTCAGTCATTCTTCCCACCACAAACACTCTTTTTACTTAATTCGCAACGGTGAACTTTTAGGCTATACGGAAGCCGAAATTGATGTGATTGCGAATTTAGCCCGCTATCACCGCAAGACTGCGCCAAAGAAAAAGCACGAGAACTATCAAAATCTGCCGACTAAACAGCACCGACAGATCGTTTCTCAGTTGAGTGCCTTGCTCAGATTGGCAGTTGCTCTCGACCGGAGACAAATTGGGGCAGTTCAGCAAGTGCAGTGCGAATACAACGCGGAAACGAAAGAACTTCAGCTCCACATAAAACCTACTCAACCGGATGATGATTGTGCCTTAGAAATCTGGAGTTTAGATTATAAAAAAGACATTTTTGAGGCAGAATACGGCATTAAACTACTGCCAGTTTTGAATGCTATTGCTGTTCCAATTAGCCAGTAGCTTTATAAAGAGCTTTTCGAGCAACCGTCAAAAATCAAAAGTCTGCGTCTCAAATAACACGGAATCTTCCAACTTTGAAACGATCTGGCAGATAAAATCCTGGCTCTAAAATTTCCAGTTGCTCAGCTAAGGGAGGAAAGAGAATACTAGTTCATCTGGCTACAACAAAGCCGTTTACTGCCGCCATTGAGCGGGGGTTGAGGAATCTGATGTGTAACATCACAAAAAGAAAGCGATATTAAGATGCGATCGCTCTGACGAAGGGTAGAATATCTACCCTTCGCAGCTCAAATCACTTCGTAGAATTCATCGTCAATAGTCGCGATCGCTCTTGGCGAAGCAGCATCACCTATCTGCATCATGAGTTGTTGCAATTCATTACCAAGCGACTTGATCTCATCATAATTCCCTTGAGCGATCGCTTTCTCCAAATTCTTTAATAGTCCTTCGATTTGCCTTTTCTGGGCGGCAAGCACTTGCTCTACCAAGTTATTCGTCAAATTAAAAAGAACCCGATAAGCATCATTCATCTTGGTAAAATCTCCAGTCTTGAAATCTGAGTTATCGTTGGAGGTTAGTTTCAAAGAGTAACTTTTAAGTTTTTGTCCCTCATTTTTACGAGCTTCTATCAAGTTCGCCATGTCAATCTTTTGGCGAAGTATGCGATCGGCTTCAGCATTGCGTTCTGCATCTCTCACCATACTCTCCACTTCAGGTGCAGGGATAGTGGAAGCGCCGATAATGCTAATTGATTTCTCTTGCCCCGTGCTTATTTCTTTGGCATAAACATTCAGAATACCATTAGCATCAATGTCGAAAGTTACTTGAATTTCTGTTCTTTCCAAAGAAAGCCCATCTAATCGAAGAATCCCCAAACTCTGGTTATCTTTAGCGAATTCTCGTTCACCCCTTAAAATATTTATTTCTACACTGGTTTGCCCATAAGTTGCAGTATAAAACTTTTGAGATTTGATGACAAGAATATTACTATGACGGGAGATAATTTTTGTCATAGTACCCTCTATAGTTTCGATTCCCAAAGATAAAGGAGTGACATCCCTCATGCAATAAATGGAATTGTCTCTTCTGGCTATTTTCCCCTGAATAGCAGCCCCAATTGCTACAGCCTCGTCCGGGTTAATGCTTTGCAAGGGTTCTTTATCCGTCAACTGCTGCACTAAGTCTTGGACAGCCGGAATGCAGCTAGAACCACCAACCAGGACAACAACATTAATATCACTAAGGCTTAGTTTCGCCTGTTTAATTACTTGTTCGATGTTAAGGCGACAGCGAGCTAAAAGCTCAGAACACATTTCTTCAAATTCAGCTCTAGTAAGGGTAGCGTTGAGATGTTTTGGCCCATCCGGGGTGGCTGTAATAAAGGGTAGGTCAACTTCTGTTTGCGTTCCGAGGGAAAGCTCTATTTTTGCTTTTTCGGCTGCTTCTGTAAGCCGCTGGGAAACCTGTATATTTTGGCGTAAGTCCAGACATTCTTGACTTTGAAATTGGTTAGTCAGCCAATCGATAATTTTTTGGTCGAAGTTGTCACCACCAAGATCGGGGTCGCTACTGCTAGCCAAAACTTCAAATACACCATCACCTACTTCCAGAATGCTAATATCTAACGTGCTACCGCCTAAGTCAAAGACGAGGATAGTTTCGTTATTTTTCTTATCTAGTTCGTAGGCAAGGCAAGCAGCAGTCGGTTCGTTGATGACGCGGAGGATTTCTAAATTCGCTAATTTGCCAGCCTCTTTGGTGGCTTGACGTTGAAAATCGTTGAAGTAGGCAGGAACAGTAATAACCGCTTGAGTTACTTCTTCCCCTAAATATTTGCTGGCATCATCGACAAGTTTACGCAGAATTTGGGCAGAAACTTCTTCAGGGGTAAATTCTTTGCCTATACGATGACAGTTGATTTTAATGCCGCCATTGCTATCGGGTAGAACTTGATAAGAAACTTTATCTGCTGCGTCGATAACTTCATCGTATTTGCGTCCAATGAAGCGTTTAACAGCGTAAAAGCTGTTTTCTGGCTGCATCAGTGCGTTACGTTTGGCAATCCCACCAACCAATTTGTCCCCGTTCTTAGTGTAAGCTACAACACAAGGAGTGAGGCGGAATCCTTCAGCGTTGGTGATGACGATGGGTTGCTGACCATCCATCACTGCAATACAAGAATTTGTCGCACCTAAACTAATTCCAGCTACCTTTCCCATGATGCTCAATGTCTAAAGGTGGCTTGAGCTTAACAGCGGTTTAAAAAATAGTAGGTTCGGTTATACCTCCAAGACAAGTTCTCATTTCCGTACCTTAGAGGGAATTCTTTTTTATTAGTTTCGCTCTAAAGTAGAACTTAGCATTCTCATCAGTCTGCTAACTTTTACCCAAGAAGTATGCAATCGAAACTCTGCCTCGCAATTCCAGCCAAAATAAAAATATTTAGCAGGTAGTTTAACAGTAAAGCTTAGTTTAGTTAACTAATTTTGCCCAACGTTATCTATATCAAGACGATCGCTCTGCTGCTTCTGCTCCAATTCTCCTGAGCGCGATCGCTAGAATGCCATTGATAATCCACTAGCGATCGCGCTGTTCCTTAGGGTAGAAGTTGGAATCAGCCGGAAAAGTTATCTTTATAGATAAGTACCATACAGGAAGCTCTTATCAGAAATTCTGCCGGCTAAAAAATAGCAGTATCCCTTACCGAGTTTTTATAGATAAAGTATCAAGGTAGGCAGAAAGTTTTAAATTAACTTTGTCACCATTTAAATAAATTTAACAAATGACCTTTTCAATAAAATACGGCTCGGCTTCCTAGACCTAAAAAAAACATAAAAATCAATTTGTAAAACTAGCTTCAGTATTCATATAAAATTTTAGTAAAATAACCGATTGTTCAATATTTTAGCAACGCTGAAGTCTTAATTTGCGATGAAAACACTATATACACTTTTTACCAAAGAACGCAGCGAAGTTCAGACAGAGATTGATAAGGCAACTAGCCCGGAGCAGGTCGTTAAGCTGGTTCAAAAGCGACTCGATAATATTCAGAGCAGTTATGTTGGCGAGTTAAGCGTCGCTCAGGTACGTCTGGCTTCTTTATTCCTGGACACTTTGCGGCAGTCCTTGGGGACTCTTACCGCTGCTAATGAGGCGATTTCGGAGCCAGAGCCTCAGCAGAGTGCTAACCCAGCCAGAAAGGTTTCTCCCAAAACCATAATCCTGAAAGTGCTACAGGGGCTCATCTGCATAGGCATTTTAGATTCTCTATTCTCCTTGGCTTCAGATGCACCAGGAGCTTGGATGGATATCTTGCTGGTGTCTCTGCTGGTTGGACTAGAAGTGGTGTTCCAAATCGATAAACGCGATCGCGCCAATCGTTCAGTTTCTCTTCAACCTGTAGAAGCGCCCCAGCCGATCGTCCGGGTCGATAGCCAAGTCTTTCTAGACAACCTGACCGATGCCCTGAACACCATTGATTTGGCAGTCGCCCGGACTCAGGAAGTAAAAAAACCGCTGGATGCTAGTGGAATAGAAGAGCTACCAGAACTGTTGAATCTGCTTCAGAGACTCATGGGTGCGTCAATTCTAGAGAAACCCCAGATGTCACTTCAACTCACCAAATTGCTGCCACAGATTTTAATGGAGCAGGGAATTCGGGTTCAGATTTACCAAGGGAACGATACGCATCGCGAGTATTTTGATTTCGAGCCAAGTATCGATCCTGCCGCGAAAGAGTCTGTAACGATAACTCCCGCTTTGTTTAAAGGCGATCGCCTGCTCCGACGCGGTCGAGTTATTGAGCCAGCATACTCCGAGGCTAGGGAGTAAGATGTCTTGTCATCGTGGCTGTTTGTAGTCGCATCTTCATTTAGATAGTATTTCCCTTTTTTCTTAGCCCCCTTTTTCAAGGGGGGTTGGGGGGATCAAAACTCTCATTTACATGGTTGATTAGCGGAAAGTATAAAAATGGAAGTTTTAGAAACTATCGGATTCGATCTGGGGCACGGTGAAACCGCTGTCGCTCAGGCGAGAGTGGAGAGCATCGAGCCGCCAGGGATGCTTGAAGTTAATAATAAAAAAGTTCAAATCACAGCACTAGCTTGGCATCCCGATATCGGTTATCTAATTGGAGAACAAGCATTAATCCAAGCTGGCGTTACTCAGCTCAAAATTGCTTTCAAACAAAAACCAAATACCGACCCAACTTATCGGGAAACAATTAGCAAGTTTCTAGAAACTTACTATCGTCTTTTGAAAGAAAGCAAACAGATTGAAGGTGGAGAAACTAGCCAATTTTATGTTGGTTGCCCTTCAGGATGGTCTGTGGACGAACGAGAAGAATACCAAAAGTTACTGAAGGAATCGGGGATTCCCTTAGTGAGTGTTGTCCCAGAGTCGCGGGCGGCTTTCATGCAAGCTAAGGAAGCCGGGAAGCTTTCTTATGACAAACTTAAATCGTCGGTGCTAATTGTTGATATTGGCTCTTCAACGACGGATTTTACTCTGGTTAAAAGTTTGCACGAAATCCCGATAGATTTCGGAAGTAATGCTCTGGGAGCTTCTCTAATCGATAAAGCAATTTTTGCCCAGACTCTCGCTAACCACGAGGAAAAAGCACTACTCGAACGAGTATTTGAGGCATATCCTCATCACCAAGCGCGTTGCGAACTTGCTTGCCGCAAAGCGAAGGAAGATTACTTTTCTAACGAACAGGTATACAGCAATCCACAATCTTTTGCACGCGGCTTTGAGTCGATCAACGAACAGATTTACTTTGTGCCTCAAGTTAATAAAGGGGTTATGGATGAAATCTTGAACCAACCTTTGCCAGAATTGGGCGGCAAGAGTTGGCTTCATTCGTTCCGGGAATCAGTGAACGAGGCGAAAGAAAGGCTCGATAAGCAAGGTTTTATACCGCAACTTTTGCTGATGACTGGGGGTGCATCCCGGATGAAATTTACGCGCCAGATTTGCGAGGAAATCTTCCCAGAACCGGACACTCAAGTTCGCCCCGATCCAGAACCCGAACGATGCATTGCCTTGGGTTTAGCGCGGGTAGGAAGATGGGATCTGCGTGCTGCTGCCTTTAAAGAAGAGGTCAATACACTATTTGACTCAAAAAAGTTAAAAGATCTGGTCAAAAAACATATTCCAGAGTTAATCGAATTGCTGGCTAAGCCACTATCAGAGGGGCTGATTGAAAGCACAATTCAACCAAGTTTAAAAAACTGGCAAAACAACAAAATACGCACTTTGGCTGATTTGGAAGAGTCTATGAAAAAGCAGGCCGAGCAGTGGATTGAAAGCTCTGGCGCTCGGCAAATTGTCAATACTCAATGTGCCACTTGGTTTAACAGCAAGATCCAACCCGAATTAGCCGAAGAAACCGACCCCATTTGTCAAAAGTTTCAGATACCCAGAAGTAGCTTAAGGTTTGAGGAAAGTATCGACCCTGATGTGGTTAGTCCAGACCTATCGATTGGAGACACTATTCTTGCCGAAACGGTAGGATTTATCGTCAACGTGGTGATTGGTGGAGGGACTGTCGGTAGCATCATCGCTCTAATTTTAACCGGACATTTAACTTGGCCCATCGTGCTAATCTATGGTGCCTCAGTTCTTGCCGCAGGAGTAGAGATCACCCGCAGCAAAACCCAAGAAGCAATTAAGACAAAGGTAGATGTTCCGAGTTGGACTCGTTCTCTTCTTTTGAGCGATAGCAAGATCGACTCTACCTGCGAGCAAATGAAACCTGAGTTAGAGAAGGTTTTTAGACAACAACTAACAGAGAATCAGGAAGCTTTTGACGAACTGATTGGGAAAGTTGGGCAAGAATTGAAAAAAGCGCTAAATACCAAGGCAGAAGAGGCAGTAATTCTCATTCAGTAAGGATGCGATCGCTCTTTACTCGCTGCTTATAATTAGGTTGGGTGAGAGCGATCGCGCTACTCATTCAGGCTAATTACTCTTGCCTCATTTCTGACAGTTAGAGGAATTAGAAGGTATTTAATATTTAAATATGGATTGATAAGGGAGACTATTTTATTAAGGAGATAAGTCATGTTTTGGGAATTTCAACAACACCATTTAAGTCATTTCATTCTATGAATGATTGAGGGATTTATTCCATTCGATATCGTTACGTGGATCTAACGTATCTTATGCGAAAGATGAGTATGTTTTTGGCAATGAATATGCTAACGGCGCTCGTCCTTCGACCTCTTAACTTTTTTTGCTATCTCAATTTCATCACTAGATCCGTAGGGAATATCTGTCACTTGTTTTTCTATTATCAGGTCATAGACAATATCTGCACCTTTCTTAATACTTTCTGTTAAGACACCAATACCAACATCTAACTGAGGTTTAACCTTATCACGAGGTATCACTTTTCCAGATGGTGATATGTCCGAGAAAAACTCTCTGACAGAGATGTGTTGTCCTTGGTTAAAACAAGCAGCATATTGAGAGGCGCGGAATTCATGAACAAATGGGCATCGATAGTATTTATATATAAGCGCGGCATATGTAAACTTGGTAAGCACAGCGTCTATATCCTTGATGATTTGTTCGGGAGGAATAGTGTTGTGTTTGTGGCAGTTTATATATAAATCCTTAAGTTGATCAATTGTAGGATCGCAGTAAACTCTATGGGATTCATTCTGCTTTCTGTTATTGACCCATTGATTTTGAATCTCTTGCGTGAAAGGTTCCTCAATTTTATCTTTTTTCAAAAAGTAATTTAGGAAAGGGGTACTCACACGATCTAAATACTTCTCTACCTTTACATTCAGCAAAAAAGAGACAAATCTTTGTTGGTTGCCGATTTTTGTTGTTGTTGGTGTGCTGAGTGCCTGCCATACAGACGATAAACCATCGAGAGCGGCAAACCCTACCACGTAGGCTTCAACAGAAAGATTTTGAAAAGGGTTAAACTCTGGAGGAGACAGCTCTAGCATATGTCCTCTTATGACTACCTCACTGTTAATTAACTTTTCACAAAGCAAAGCTCTGTAGTAATAAAACTTTTTAAAACGCTCAGCAAAATCTCTAACTTGGTTACTATCCATAACTAACTATAATTCCATTAAAGCTTTGTGTATTATATTGTATTACAATAAATTTCTTATTACAACCATCTTTCTTCCACATCGGTAGAAGAAAGCTAGAGATTTTCCTGGATAAACATATTGAAAGCGATCGCCTAACTCAAACAGACCAAGAAGCGATCGCTAATTAATTTAGGTTACTCCAACAGCCAACCAAACAACTCCCTTACTGTAAGTCGCAGCTCACTAGCAAAAGATGGCACGGGAAGTTGCTGTTCTGGTTCATCAAATACTTCTAAAAGCTGATTTGGAAGATAAACAAATACCGTTTGCTCTTTTGGATCGAGCAACCAACCCATTTGAGTTGCATATTTTAGGCAATGCAGAATATTCTTTGTAACTTTCGTTTGGCTTTGGTCGGGCGATAAGATTTCAATTACCCAATCAGGAGCCGATTGGAAAACGTTAGCAACTTCGCCATTCTCATCGCGGGGAATTTTATCCCAGGTAAACACTGAGACATGAGGGACAATTGAACGTCCGCCAAAAGTACATCGCAGTTCTGAAAAAGCTCTTGCAATACGCTGAGGCTTAACAACTGTGTTGATAACCGTGGGTAGTTCTGCCTGAATTATGCTGTGTTTCCCCTGCGGCATTGGCTTTTGAATAATTTGTCCATCAATGTATTCACTGGCGGGTTTGGTTTCTGGTAGCTTCAGAAACTCTTCCAATGTCAAGGGTTTGGATGGTGTCTGTATCATTTGCGATCGCCTCCAAAAGAACTCGGACGAGCTTTGTCTATTCTACGGGTCGCATCCAGTGAAGGAAGCCGGAATCAAACAACGATGTCCGGCTAGTAAGGAAAGGCGCGAAAAGCCATTAAGAACGGATATGCTAAGCGCTCGCTTATCTTCCCATAACAGTTTTATTGTTTATACCGAATGGCGGGGTCGCTATTGCTGAGGTGTATATATACTTTTGTGAAATTAAGAAAATAGATTTCTATCTCAGGAGGAGTAAGGATGTACATCGTACAAATTGCCTCTGAATGCGCTCCGGTCATCAAAGCTGGTGGTTTGGGAGATGTCGTTTACGGGCTGAGTCGGGAGTTAGAAAATCAGGGAAATTGCGTCGAGCTGATTTTGCCTAAGTACGATTGCATGCGGTACGACCACATCTGGGGACTCCACGATGCTTACCGCGATTTGTGGGTACCCTGGTATGGCGGTAAAGTCCACTGTTCTGTTTATTGCGGTTGGGTACACGGGCGGGTGTGTTTCTTTATCGAACCCCACTCTGAAGATAATTTCTTCAATCGGGGCTGTTATTACGGGTGCAACGATGACAATATGCGGTTTGCGTTCTTCAGCAAAGCCGCTTTAGAATTTCTCCTCCAAAGCAACAAGCGACCCGATATCATTCATTGCCATGACTGGCAGACCGGCTTAATTCCAGTCATGCTCTTCGAGAATTACAAGTATGAGATGGGTCTTCAACGGGTTTGCTACACCATTCACAATTTCAAACACCAAGGGATGGGCGGGAAAGAGACCCTGTGGGCAACCGGGCTGAATAACGAACCTTACTACTTCACTTACGATCGCCTGCAAGATAACTTCAACCCTTTTGCCTTGAACTTCATGAAAGGGGGGATTGTTTATGCCAACGCTGTGACGACCGTTTCGCCCCATCATGCTTGGGAAGCCCGCTGCACCGAGATCGGCTCTGGTTTAGGTCATACTTTACATCTGCACCAGGATAAATTCACTGGGGTACTCAACGGTATTGATCCTGATTTTTGGAATCCCAACAGCGATCGCTATATACCCGCTCATTACAGCAAAGAGAATCTAGAAGGGAAAGCCGAGACTAAAAAAGCCCTCCGGGAGAGACTTTTGCTCCGCGACGTTGATAAACCCATCGTTGCCTACATCGGTCGCTTAGACGCTCAAAAAGGCGTCCATCTTGTCCATCATGCGATCTACTACGCACTCAACAATGGGGCGCAATTTGTGTTGTTGGGTTCGGCAACGGAACCGGGAATCAATACCCATTTCCAGCACGAAAAAGCCTTTTTGAATGAGAATCCTGACGTTCATCTAGAACTTGGCTTTAATGAAGAGTTATCCCACTTGATCTATGCCGGGGCGGATATGATTATTGTCCCTAGCAACTACGAACCGTGCGGACTGACTCAGATGATTGGCTTAAAGTACGGCACGGTGCCAGTCGTGCGGGCAGTTGGTGGACTGGTGAATACTGTGTTTGACCGAGACTACGACCAAACAAAGCCCCCGGAAAAACGGAATGGTTTTGTGTTCGAGCACAGTGATGAGCCTGCGTTTGAATCAGCAATGGAGCGTGCTTTTAAGCTGTGGTACAACCATCCCGAAGAGTTTTGTCAGCTTGCGCTCCAGGGTATGGAGTATGACTACTCGTGGAAAGATCCAGGGGCGGAATATTTGAAGATTTACGACCAGATCCGACACAAATGAAGCGAAATTGCGATCGGTGGAATCTGTAAAGTAAGTCTTTTGTGGTTGTGCCTCGCTTTTGGGGGCACAATTACCTAACTTGGGTAGAGACTTTGGGTAGAGACGGCATTCTCTAACAAATTCTGTCAGAACTGCGATCGCGCAACAGAACGCTTGTTGATGGTTGGGGATTTGGCAACGACGAAAGCGATCGCGAAAGATTAATTTCCACGTAAATTTTGGTAACGATAAAAGGCGTAGGTGTCAAACATGGCTCCAGCAACACTACAGGTAAAACCGATTACCAGGAGACCTTCAATGGAACATCCGCTGCCGAAGACGGTAAGAAACTCTAAAATTACCGCTCTGCCGCACTGACTGACTGCTTCAAGGAGAGGAATGTAACCTAGTATGGACAGACTTGCCAACACACTAGCGAACAGCAGAATCGGGGCGGTGAAGCTAAGAAAACTCGTCAAGAGTAGGGAACGGAAATAGTTAGGCAAAATGTTCATGAAACCGTAAGTGCGAATGAACTGCCGAGCGGGTGAATTGGGAACGATACTTTCAACTTCTATATACGATAGAAGCGATCGCTGTCACTATCCCGATCTGTCAGAAATCTTAAATAAACCTTAAAAATCTTGTTTAAAGTCCGTAAATATATCTCAGGAATCTCCCAGAGATTCCCCAGCCCCGCGCCCAGAGTGCTGAGCCACAGCCGTGCGAACAGTACAAAAGAGATTCTTGTAGGTCGTCGCCACTCATCAGCTATGCTTTACAAAGTCGTTGAGTCAGCAGGACATCCTTGAGCGAGACTCCTTCCAGTTCCAGCTTAGAGTTATGGGGTCAGCGGTTGCTGGCGGCGATTTTGCTGGGTGGGCAGGTGGTCGTTCACCTTCTGACAAGAAAAATCCATCGGCGCAACACCCTCGATCAAATGGCAATGGTTGGCCCAGAATCGCTGTTAATTGCTCTAGTCACTGCCGGTTTTGTCGGCATGGTATTCACCATTCAGGTGGCGCGAGAATTTGTCAACTTGGGTGCGGGCAGTGCTGTGGGCGGAGTGTTAGCGCTTTCCTTATGCCGGGAACTTGGCCCCGTCCTGACTGCCGTGATTTTGGCAGGACGAGTCGGTTCGGCGTTTGCCGCTGAAATTGGCACGATGCGCGTCACCGAGCAAATCGACGCCCTCTATATGCTGAAAACCGACCCGATTGATTACCTAGTGATTCCCCGCGCGATCGCCTGCTGCTTAATGCTGCCAGTTTTAACCATTTTGTCTATCCTCACTGGCATGGCAGGGGGATTGCTCATTGCCAGAAATCTCTACGGAATTGCCCCAAATGTATTTTTAGAGTCTGCCCGGAATTTCCTGCAAGTCTGGGATTTGTGTAGTGCCTTAATTAAGGCATTTTTCTTTGGGGCGCTGATTGCCGTAATTGGTTGCAGTTGGGGCTTAACAACCACTGGGGGAGCAAAAGGTGTTGGACAATCGACCACCACAGCAGTCGTCACAGCTTTGTTAGCTATCTTTATTTCTAACTTTTTCTTATCGTGGTTGATGTTTCAGGGAACGGGCAGTGCCGTACTTAAAGGGGTCTGAGGCGGAAAACCTTTAAAATAAATAAAGTTGCAATCCTGAGCTTGAATCTCGAATCAGGATTTGAACTGCCGCCCCACTTCAGCTTGAACGCTAAGAAAGTGGGTAGGTCTAGTACGATAGTTTACAATATCGGGTTTATGCCTGTGACTACTACTACATCTTCTTTACCTTCACAAACTGTTGAACTGGCACCCAGCTACGCAATTCCTTTGGTGTTAGTAGCGGCTTCGATTGGGCTGTTATTCGTTCAACCTTGGGTGAGTTTAGCGATCGCTGCATTTGGTTTGTTCTTGCTGTTTCAGGCGGCAACGATTCGCCTGCAATTCACCGAAACAGCATTAGATGTTTATCGTTCCCAAACCTTAATTCGGCGTTTTCCCTACCAAGAATGGCAAAATTGGCAGATATTCTGGACTCCAGTGCCGATTCTGTTTTACTTCAAAGAAGTTAAAAGCATTCACTTTTTGCCGGTTCTCTTCGATCCCAAAATGCTAAAAACTTGCTTGGAACAACGCTGTCCAAAAGCAAGTGCGTAGGGATACACAGATGCGCGTCCTTACAGATGAGTAGTTAATTGTTAGTTGTTAAGTGTTAATTGTTAGATGAATTCAGACGAACCTCAAACCCAAGAACAAGAACAAGAGCAAGAACAAAAGCAACAGCCAGTTGTTGAAGCATCGGACAATTTAGAAGCGCCAGAAGAGGAAACTGTAACTGCGGATCCAGCCTCAGACAATCTTATAGCATTACAAATTGCCGCTGTTGTGGAGGCATTTGATGATTCAGAAGCGGAAATTGCCGCCGTTGTTGAGGAATCAGATAATTCTGAGGAGCCTGAGGAGCCAGATATAACTGTAGTCGCCGTTGTTGAGGAATCAGATAATGCTGAGGAGCCAAATATAACAGTAGCGATGGAAAATTCCGTCTCTGTTTTAGAGCAACGGGTGGCTGATTTACAACAGCAGGAAGAGGCATTAATTCAGGAAATTGCCGCCCTGCAAGCTTCTCATAATAAAGTCCTGCAAGACCAGCTGGCTCAAACCCAAGCGGCGTTAAACCGTCTGGTGCAGGAGTCTTTGAACGATCTGGAACAACGCAGACAAACACTACAAATTTCCGTTGAACAACTGGAACGACGACGGGAACGCATCCGAGAGGAAATGCGAAGAACCTTTGCTGGCACCTCCCAAGAATTAGCCATTCGGGTGCAAGGCTTTAAAGATTATCTGGTCGGTAGCTTACAAGATTTGGTAGTAGCGGCAGAAGAATTGCAACTCCAGAAGGAACCAGAACCCCCGAAGGCAGTTCCAGTCGTGGAAGAGTCGAAGGCTGCATCGCCTGTAAACCCCAAATTTACAGAACAGAGCTTTCAATCAACTGCAAAACAAATTCGCAGTATTTTAGACCAGTACCGGACGCGACCTGACTATTATGGCCCGCCCTGGCAATTGCGTCGTACCTTTGAGCCGGTTCATGCGGAGCGAGTTGCGAACTGGTTTTTCACGCAAGGAGGAAGAGGCGCTTTGCGGACAATGGGCAGTCGCCTGCAAAATATCCTGATTGCTTCTTCCGTCATCTCGGTATTAAGCACGCTGTATGGCGATCGCGTTCGCGCCCTGATCCTCGCCAACTCCCCAGAACGATTGGGAGAATGGCGACGGGGTTTGCAAGACTGTCTGGGCATTTCCCGCTCTGATTTTGGTCCAGAACAGGGAATCGTTTTGTTTGAATCCCCAGAAGCGGTTGTGCAAAAGGCAGAGCGTTTAGTTAAGGAACGCCAGATGCCGCTAATTATCATTGATGAGACAGAAGATCAGATTAATCTGTCGCTGCTGCAATTTCCTCTGTGGTTAGCTTTTGCACCCGATCCTCAGCAGATGTCCGCTGATATGAGATATTAGCGACAGACGAATTGAGCTACAAGCAAGAGGCGTTAGATGGGTCTACAGCTGGCTTTAAGTGGGGCATTGTTAATCGCAGCCTATCTCTTAGGCTCGATTCCTACAGGTTATTTGGCAGGACGCTGGCTCAAAGGGATTGATATTCGAGAGCAGGGATCTGGTTCTACGGGTGCCACCAATGTTCTCAGAAACCTGGGAAAAGGGCCAGCCATCGCGGTGTTACTGATCGATCTATTTAAAGGAGTCGGCGCGATCGCTTTGGTTTACGCCTTCTATGCCTTCGCGCCAACTTTTGCGCCAACGTCTGTCCTGCCTGTCACCTGGGAATCTTGGTTAGTCGCTGGCACCGGATTCGCTGCCAGCATCGGTCATAGTAAATCTGTCTGGCTGAACTTCACGGGCGGGAAATCAGTTGCCACGAGCCTGGGCGTTTTATTTGCCATGTCCTTACCTGTGGCGTTGGGAACAGCAGCGGTGTTTGGCACAGTTATTGCCTTTTCCCGAATTGTTTCCCTCGGTTCCATTGCGGGTGCGATCGCGGTTTCGGTTTGGATGTTGATTTTCAAACAGCCGTTACCTTATCTAATCTTTGCGATCGCTGGCGGTATCTACGTCATCTGGCGACACCGCAGCAATATTGAGCGTTTACTTGCCGGTACCGAACCCCAAATCGGTCAAAAATTATCAACAGAACCCGAACAAAGTTCCTAACTTATTTCCTAACTTATAGAGATGCTTAGGTGTTGTGATACTAAACGTCATTTCGCATCTTTACTCGTTTTTATGCTGTTATCTCCCTGCGTAACCAAGAGTTAGCCCACCTTTTCACTATCAGCATGGTGCTAACAGCTAGTGCCATGCTAAATAGTAGATTATCCAGCCTAATTGCTCTCTGGGTTCCAATCGCTAATATGACTTCTAATATTAAAGATGGGAATAAAATTCCTCCAAAAAGCAATACAGCATAAAAAATAAGTTTTCCCCTGGCTCTTGCACTAATGAGTGCTAGAAAGAAGCCAATAGGGATAAAAATCAATCCATAATAGAAAATTTTGTAGATTTCTAGATTAATACTATTAGCATCAAAAGGTAATAACTGAAAAATCATCACCTCCGGAACCAGTTTCAGTGAATAAGGTTGTTTCAATCCATCTATATAAATTTTAAGAATTGACCCTTCATAGGTAAGAAGTATCTGATGATTCTTGGTGTCACCAAAAACATTTGGAACAGCTAGTTGATAGTTTGTTGCATTTTTTCCGGTGACTGGAGTTCGCACTCGAAACACCAAATCCGCTCCCTTTTGCCCAAGGGTAAAATTGCGGTTTTCATCATCTGCTGAAAGGGAAATAATTCGAGCAGGGCCAGCTTGCATTGTGTCAGCAGTAGCGACAACGGCACCTATTGTAAACTGAGAAGTTTCAGCAATCTTTTGGGTCATTAAAGCTACAGAGCTTTTTGTCTCTAGCCAATGATTGGAATCGAGAGAAGCACCCCTTTGATCCTGAGTAGTTGGGGAATTTTCTCGCCAAGATAAATCTGGAAGGTGCCCAGTTAAATCGGGGTAACTACCTGTACCAGTCAATTGATATACCGCTACTAGGTCTTTTTTGATTGCAGAAAATAGAATTTCTGAGGAAAAAGCGGATTCTGCTTCTTGATCTGAAACTGCTTTATTCGCGACGTATAGCTCTGAAATATATCCTTTCCAAGGTCTATTTCCGGTTGGCTCGTTGCCAAGACTCAGGGGGAAAGTGTGATTCCAATTACTGAGACTTCCAGAACTTTGCCAAAGGAGCGTTGCTAGAAAAATCAATATAATATATCCAATAAAAGCAGTCGTTAACTTTTTGATCGAAAGAAAACTATTACTACTTCTAAGAAGATTTAAAGCTGCTCCTAAGATTTTATCTCCCCCTAAACGAAAGCTTAAAAACCCGATAAAAGCACCTAAAATACTAGCACCAATATCGACAAAAGAGGAACTTCGAGAAGGAATAAATAGCTGTAAAATTTCAATTGTAAAACTTAAACAAAAAGAAGTTAATAAGATGAAAACAAGTGTCTTTCTCCCTAAGAATCTTTTTTGCTGCATCAAGCAGGAAAAGACGAAACCAAAGGGGGAGAATAATAAAACGTTAGTAATTAAGTCGTAAAAATTTCTTAACTTAAAAAATTCTGAAGTGAGAAAGCGATAATTTATTTTACTAGCATTCTCTTTAAAGGCAAAATCGTAAGGAAAAAGTGTAACGACCAGTATCAGCAAAAGGCTAAAAATAAAGACTTTATTTGCCCATTTTTGCCGCATAAAGGATTTTTAACAAATCATTTTACTTTTGGTAGCCGGAAAAGAGTATTCAGCGATGCATTAACGACCAAGCTCCTGAGAGCGCCGAGAAGCCGCCACCACTGCCTCAATCAAAGCCGAGCGGAAACCAGCCCTTTCTAACTGGGCAATCCCAGCAATAGTTGTACCTCCAGGGCTAGTCACGCGGTCTTTTAGTTGAGCGGGATGCATTCCCGATTCGTGCAACAGCTGGGCAGTCCCCAAGACGGTTTGCAGGGCTAACGAAGACGCGATCGCTCTTGGCAATCCAGCCGCTACCCCACCATCTGCGAGTGCTTCCACCATCAGCGCCACATAAGCGGGACCCGAACCCGAAAGCCCTGTCACCGCATCCATTAAAGATTCTGGCACTTCAACGACCTCTCCCACCGCCTGGAAGATCGCCTTTGCTTGTTCTAGATGCTGCTGGGTGGCGTACTGACCCAGCGCGATCGCACTCATTCCTGCCCCTACCGTCGCCGGAGTATTCGGCATCGCCCGAATCGCTGGAGCCTGGGGAAAAGCTGCTTCCAGTTGACTCAAAGAAACACCCGCCATAATCGAAATCACTACTGGCGGCGACGCTTGGGCAGAAATTTCTTTCTCCAAGTCTGCCGCCACCGCTGCAAACACTTGAGGTTTAATCGCCAGTAACAGCACATCCTTTGCCGCCGCCACCGCCCGATTCTCTGCCGTCACCTGGATGCCGTACTGCTGTGCCAAAAAGTCTCGCCGCTCTCTTTGCGGCTCGCTTACCAAGACTTCTTCTGTGGCATAAAGCTGTTTTTGCAGCAGGCGGGATAACAGAGCTTCTCCCATTACCCCGCCACCAATCATGCCGAATTTAGTAGCCAACCTCGTCCCCCAATCCCTATCAGCATGAAAAGTCAGTTGTTGGCGGTCAGTTGTTTTTAGCCGTTACGACTGACCATTGACCGCTAACAAGCGTCTCGACTCAGAAATTTTACTGCGCCATCCGGGTCGGTTCGTTTGACCAAGCTGGGGAAGGAGCAGCGGGACGGGGAATCCGGACTTGTGGTTGAGGCACTTCGTGAACCACGCCAGTCTGGGTACTGACTTGAACACAACTCGGTGTAAACAGAAAGATACTTTCGCCGATCCGCTCTTGGTGCCCATCGATCGCATAAGTGCCACCAGCCACAAAGTCTACAGCTCGTTGCGCCTGATCTGGGTCCATAATTGTCAGGTTTAACACGACTGACTTCCGCTCGCGCAAAGCTTGAATCGCTTGGGGCATTTCTTCAAAAGAACGTGGCTCCATCACAATCACTTCCGAAATTCCATTCACCGAACCGGGCATCCCAATTACATTATTCATTGTTGTCCCCATTTCTATTTCTCTTGCAACAGGTGTGTTTGTCCGCGCCCGACGGCTCTGGCGACGTTCTTCTTCTGCTGTCGTCGGTTGAGGATGCTGTTCTTGATAGAGATTTTGGTACTCTTCTCCCTCGGCTTCTTCGTACTCGTCATACTCGTATTGAGCTGGCTCATTGAGACCCACGAAATCTCGTAGCTTAGAAAAAATATTATTCACAGTTCACGCTCCATCACGATTTAAGGTTAGACTTTGGGGCTGGGATCGCAGGGCACCCTTGAGGCAGCAGTCCTAGTTTAAGGAAACGACAATAATAATCATATAGTCGTGCTGGCAATATAATATCCGATGCCTCTTCATTACCCCACTCATCTGTTCGGAATAGATGTTGACATTTGTAAGCATAGTGGGGCTTTTCAGGATGCCCGTTCTCCAAAAAGAATTCGCCCCAAACGTATCATTGTTGCCCCAGATTGCACTGCTAGCGGGTAATCACCTGACATTCCCATTGATAGCTGCTGCATTTGAATATTTGACCAGTTTTGCTGTCTGATTTCATCGGCTAGTTTGCGAGTTCTATCGAAAACTGACAGGATTTCAGAAGCCTTGAGATCGAAAGGCGGGATTGTCATCAAACCTTGAATTTGCAGATTGTAGCACTCATTCAGGGCTGGTAAATCGGCAAGCAGTTGAGGAACTGCCCACCCATACTTGTTGGGATCTTGCAGTAGTTTCACTTGCAGGCAGATGAAGGGCGATCGCGACAGCTCAAGTGCCAGTTCGTTTAATCGTTGGGCTAATTTTAAACTATCTATCGAGTGAATCCACTGAAATTGTTCTAGGGCTTTTCGAGCTTTATTACTTTGAAGGTGTCCAATCAGGTGCCAGGTGATGTCTGGTAAATCTTGCAGTTGCGCTTGTTTAAGTTCAGCTTCAGAGATGCGACTTTCGCCGAAATCCCTTACTCCCGCTGCATAAGCTTCGCGCATGGCTTCAGGGGAAACCTGTTTCGTAACGGCGATGAGGCGGACAGATTCCGGTAGTTGCTGGCGAATTTCAGAAAGGCGTTGGGCGATCGCTCCAGTCATTTGACTTCACTTGAAAATAAACAGGGAAGCAAAAATTAAAAATGCTTGCATTAAAAAGGATTTTTTAATTTTTAATTGCTTGCCCCTATTGAAATGTTCGCTTATGAATAGCCTGAAGTTGGGTGTACTCCTCCATTTGACCGTTGCGACGGAGCATCCGCAAACGGTTTTCCACCATGAGGCGACCATCGCTGCGGGTAATCGGTTCAAACGTGATGCCGGTAGGACTGGTATTCACCAAAAAGAAGAGACGCTGGGCATAAAGGGTCGTAAATAGTTCCTGGCTGTCCTCAAGCAGACACACTCTGTAAAGTAAGCCAAATGTAGGGTGATTTAAATAGGTTTCGCTGCTCATTAACATCCACGCGAAGAATGCCCATCCCTAAGGGAGAGATTGGGAAAAGTCGAAGAGTTTAAGCGGCAGTACGACTCGCGCCAGCCGCTCTCTGTTGAAACCCAAGATGTTTCACTCTAGTTCAAACTATGCAGATGATAGCTTGTATTCGGGCACCTCAGAGAGAATGTTTGGGAATTGGCGACACTTTTCAGGGTGAGCAAACGAGGATGGCGGTGGCTACCGAATAATCGCCATCATGGCTGATGCTTAGCTGCCACTGACAATCTTCCCACCCTGCTGTCTGGGCGGCGGCTGAATGGTGAAGAAATACTTGCGGCGCACCTGTAGGTAAACGTCGAATCTCAATATCGGTGTAGCTGACTCCCCGCCATCCAGTTCCCAGTGCTTTAGCAACGGCTTCTTTTGCCGCCCAGCGCCCTGCTAGCTGGTTGATAGAGAGGCGACTGATATCGTCCTGAGTGTAGCCGCAATCTTGTTGTTCATCAAAAGTATAGACGCGCTGCAAGAAGCGATCGCCAAAGCGTTCAACAGCGGCTTTAATTCGAGGCATATAAACAATATCCGTTCCCAGCCGAATCATTCTGTTGCTAGTTACTAATAGAAGAGTGGCTCTTCAAAACCCTGTCTGGTAGCCATTCGCCAATGGTATTTGACTGATGACCCAGAACTAATCACTAATAACATTAAAACTTCCCAGGGCTGCTAGCAGAGCTTGAGCTTTGTGTAGAGACTCATGCCATTCTCGTTCTGGATCGCTATCGGCAACGATTCCCGCCCCGACTTGCCCGTAAACCATCGCTGCATCGGCACGCTTGGGATAGAGGAGAGTACGGATCAAGATATTTAAATCTAGGTGCCCGCGCCAATCGAGAAAGCCACAGGAACCGTAGAACAAATTGCGACGCACGGGTTCGAGTTCTTCAATGATTTCCATGCAGCGGACTTTCGGACACCCAGTGATAGTACCGCCAGGGAAGAAGGCGCGAATTAGGTCAACAGCGTCGTAGTTTGGGCGAATTTTACCGATAACGTTGCTTACGAGGTGCATGACATGGCTGTAGCGCTCAATTGTAAAAAGTTCGTTGACTTCTACAGAACCCCACTCGCACACTCGCCCCAAGTCGTTTCGCTCTAAATCGACCAGCATAATGTGTTCGGCTCTTTCTTTGGCATTGGCAATCAAGTCTTGCGCCAGATGCTCGTCGAGGGCGGGTGTGGTGCCGCGCGATCGCGTTCCCGCAATCGGTCGCGTTTGCGCTTGTCGATCGTGCATCTGAACCAATCGTTCTGGAGAACAGCTGATGAGTGCCCCCCACGGAGTCTGCCAATAGCTAGCAAAGGGAGAAGGATTAATTTGGTGTAACGCTTGATAAATTGCCCAAGGACTGGCGGTTACGCGGCTTTCAAAGCGTAGGGAAAGATTTGCCTGAAAGATATCTCCGGCTTGGATATACTTTTTCGCTTGCCGCACCGCATCTTCGTAATCAGTTTGGGGCGTCCAAAAATGGAAATGGGGGGATTTTGGATTTTGGATTGAAGATGCTGGCTCCTCTGCTATCCCGCACTGCGTTCGGCTTTCCAGCAGGCTTTGCAGGGAATCGAGTTCGGCTTCATCGCTAGCGGCTAGCCATAGGGTTTGTTCCCAGTGATCGAGGACAGCAAAGGATGCTGGTTCATACCAATAAGCAACCGGGAATGGTAGGGGATCAGAATTTAAATTGGGTAGCTGCTCGATCTCCCAAGCGAGGTCATAACCCAGCCATCCCAGCCAGCCGCCAGTGAAAGGCAGCTCTGACGGCTGTAGAGATTCATCCCTGAAGGCAGAACGTTGCCGCAAGCGGCGTAGGAAGGGGAGGATCTCGCCAACGGGTGGAGTCCACACTGCCTGCACGCCATCTATAAAGCGCGGCGCACCGGCACAAATCGAATATCTGGCGATCGCGTTCTTGGCTTCAGTTGAGTGTTGAAGGAGCGGATTGTAGGGACTTTCGAGTAGGGTAGCAATTTTACCAGCGTCCAGAAACAGGGCGGCGAATACTTCTGAGCCAGTTCGATGTTGTAAAGGAAGCGATCGCCAAAACCAAGGTTTCATATGAATTTTTAATTCTTAACTCTCCCATCCCCACATCAGCCGTGCCCCCCAAAGTACGACTAAACTCACCAGTCCCGCCCAGTCGCTCTTCTTGAGACGCAACTGGTGCCACTGGACGCGATGGCTGTTGGGAGTGGTAAAGCCGCGAACCTTCATGGCGCTAGCAATTTGCTCGGCTCGTAAGAGGAGATTTTCTAACAATCGTTCGGCGACCATCAACCAAAGTTGCAGACTTTTGCGGATACCCAGTTTTTTCCAGTTAATTGCCCGTGTCCGCACGGAACGAACTAAATTTTGCACTTCTTCTAAAACCAGGGGAATAAAGCGCAGCGATAAAGTCAAAGTTAGAGCAATTTCTGTCACGGGAAATTTGAATGCTCGCAGCGGTCGCATCAAACTCTCGATCCCCGCAGTAATCTCCTCTGGAGCTGTGGTCAGCAAAAACAGGTTGGTGCTGTAAATTAAGGTAAATAGTAAGGTACTCACGTTAATCGCTAGCGCCAAGGACTTGCGAGTAATTTTGACTGGCCCTTGGTGGAACAGCACGTAACGGTAGTTTGAAGGGTTTTGAGAGGAGACTGGTTTTGTCGCCTCTGGTTTTTGAGTTGCAGCGGATTTGACAACTCCTGGTTTGGGAGTAGCAGTCTGAATAAAAGATATTTCATCGGCTGGGAGGCGTCGCTGAGAGTCCGCTCCTAGCCCATCGGGAGCAATCATGCTCAGGATGAACACAAAAAAGCACAGCATTAACAGCCAACCCATTTGTTGCTTCCATACGCGCAATGGAATCGCCGCCGTCACAGTAATGGCAACTAGCAGCACCGCCAGAGCGATACGCCAGATGGGATTTGCCAGGACTGGAGCGATGAGAAAGCTCATCAACCAAGCTATTTTCACCCTGGGGTCGAGGTGATGTAGCCAAGTGATTGGTTGTTCGAGGTACAGCCCCAGCGGCAGCGATCGCAGTAAATCCATAGAAAATTAAAAATTAAACATTAAAAATTAAAAATGCAAAAATTCATTTTACATTTTTAATTTTTAATCGATTAAACGCGAGTAGCTCGGTTACTACGACTGCCCGCTTCCACCTCGCGGACTTTTTTCCCTCTCCAGAATAAGCGTACTGGGGTTCCAGTAAAACCCAACTGTTTTCGGAATTGACCTTCGATGTAGCGGCGATAGTTGTCATTGAAGCGTTTGGGATCGTTGACAAATAGCGCGATCGCTGGAGGTTGGCTGCTCACTTGGGTGCCGTAATAAATCTTGCCCTGACGCCCTTGGCGGGTCGTGGGCGGGGAAACCCAAGAAATCGCTTCTTGTAGCACTTCATTAATTACAGCAGTCGTGACGCGGCGTTTGTGTTGTTCGGCGGCTGTATTCACTAAATCTAGAATTTTTTCCACCCGCTGACCTGTTTGAGCGCTGACAAAAATTGTTTCTGCCCAATCGATAAAGTTCAACCGTCCTTTAAAGTTGCGTTCAAACTCGTAGATGGTGTAGGAATCCTTTTCAACTGCATCCCACTTATTGATGACGATGACACAAGCGCGACCTTCTTCATCAATCCGCCCAGCCAGTTTTTGGTCTTGTTCGGTGATGCCATCCACCGCGTCAATGACTAATAAAACTACGTCGGCGCGACGAATTGCTTTAAACGCACGATTAATCCCAAAAAATTCCGGGCCGTATTCAACGTTTTTCTTTTTGCGAATCCCGGCGGTATCGATCAATCGGTAGGTTTTACCGTTGCGTTCTACTACCATATCGATGGCATCGCGGGTCGTGCCAGAGATGGGGCTAACGATAGAACGATTTTCGCCGACAAAAGCGTTCAACAAGCTGGATTTCCCGACATTGGGACGTCCGACAATGGCGACTTTAATTTCTTCAGTTTCTGGGATTTCTCCTGCTGGCACGATATAGGTAATCAGGGCATCGAGTAATTCGCCGGTGCCACTCCCATGAATGCCAGAGACAGGGAAGGGTTCGCCCAATCCCAGTTCCCAAAACTCCATTGCTTGGGTGAGACCTTGTTCGGAGGATTCGCATTTATTCACCGCTAGCAGGACGGGCACGGGTTGTTGACGCAACCAGTCGGCGATCGTTTCATCCGCTGCTGTTAAACCACTCTGACCATCGACGACAAAGATTGCTGCACTCGCTTCTGAGAGTGCCAACATTGCCTGTTCCCGAATCAGGGGTAAAAACTCGGTGTCATCATTAAACACCAAGCCGCCGGTATCAACGATGACGAACTCCCGGTCTTCCCAGAAGGCGGAACGATAGGTGCGATCGCGCGTGACTCCAGGTTCATCATGCACAATGGCGTCTTGTACACCTGCCAATCGATTGACAAGAGTAGATTTGCCCACATTCGGGCGACCGATAATAGCGACAACAGGCAGGGACATAACCAGATATGCTCATCCGAGTGGATGATGACAGCTCCAAATTTATATTGTATCCATCCTGGATAGACGTGATGTTTTCTGCGGTGACTATCCATGACACATCAGCCAACGTTCGGAAAAGTTTTCGTGGCGATCGCTTTGGGTGCAGTGACGACTTTGACTGGGTGCAGTTCGCTCGAATCCTCTGCCAACCCTGTAAAAGAGGAGGATTTAACCTTAGCCTTTACATCAACTACGGCATCCCAGCCAGCCCAGCCACTCAACACGCTTACAGGGCATTCTAAGTATGTGCAGGCGATCGCCATCAGTACCGATGGGCAGATTCTTGCCAGTGGCGGTGAAGATGGCACTATCAAGTTGTGGAATTTACCCAAAGGTATCCGCATCCGTACCCTAGCAGGACATATCAAACCCATTCATGCCGTTGCCATTAGTCCGGATAAAAAACTTGTTGCCAGTGGCAGTTATGACGGCACCATCAAGATATGGCAACTCAGTAACGGGTCACTCATCCACACCCTTAACGGGGATTCCACCTCAGTTTTATCCATTGCCATCAGTCCCGATGGAAAAACTTTAGCCAGCAGTGGTTTAGACAAGACGATCAAGCTTTGGCAGCTGAGCAACGGGGAACTCATCCGCACCCTGACGGGGAATTTAGATGCGGTGAATTGCGTTACCTTTAGCCCGGATGGGCAAACATTAGCCAGTGGTAGTGCCGATCGCTCGATCAACTTATGGAATCCGCGCACGGGCATCCGCATTCGTACCCTAGAAGGGCATTCTGATTGGGTAAATTCCGTCGCCTTCAGTCCCGATGGAAAACTCCTGGCGAGTGGCAGTAATGACGGCACCATCAAGCTGTGGAATCCTCGTAACGGGGAAGCGATCGCCACTTTGAAGGGAAATGCCAATTTAATTAATTCTGTTGCTTTTAGCCCCAAGGGGCAAGCGATCGCCAGCGGCAGTTTGGACAATGCAATCAAACTGTGGAATCCTCGCACCGGCGAACTTAAAAGCACTCTGGCAGGAGATGACAGTAAAGTAAATTCCTTCGCTTTCAGTCCCGATGGGCAAACTTTAGCGACTGGTAGCCATGATGGCAGCATTAAGATTTGGCAGGTGCCTGCTCAAGAGTGAATAGGAAAGTTTTTCTGATTAACAATTTTCAAGTGGATATGATGCCAGCTTTTCAACTTTCCTCTGCCATTGTCCGTTGCGGTGCAAATTTAAAAACGCGATCGCCCTGAGTAACAATTGGGATAATTTACTCCTTTCGCCACCCAGCAACTACACTGTAGATTTTGAGGGTCAGACGTAAATACCTGCAACAGAGGTTAGCCATGTACGTATTGATTGGTGGAGCAGGACTGGTCGGGCTGGACTTAGCCCAACAATTAGTAGAATTAGGACACACGGTTGCCATCATCGATACCGATCCCACCGCCTGCCGGTATGCTCGCGAACAAGTCGGAGCGATGGCTTTTGAAGGCAGTGCCGTCAGTACGCAAGTGCTAATGGAAGCAGGAATTCGCAAGGCAGATGCCCTTGTTGCCGCCCTCCGCAATGATGCGTTAAATCTGGCAATGGTGACACTTGCCAAGCACTATGGCGTCTCCCATATCGTGACTCGGATGCGCCAAAGTGATTTTGCCGAACCTTATCGGATTGCCGGAGCGCATCATGTTATCAGTACGGTTGACCTAGCCGTGACCACGATGGTAAATGCGATCGAATATCCCCAAGTAGAATCAATGATGCACTTTGAGCAGGGTCAGGTAGAAGTCTTCAAACTCAAAGTGCCACCGGAGTCTGACATTGCGGGTCGTACCGTGGCACAAGTCGCTCAGGATTCTCGGTTT
Source organism: Coleofasciculus sp. FACHB-542 (assembly GCF_014695825.1). Classification (NCBI taxonomy): domain Bacteria; kingdom Bacillati; phylum Cyanobacteriota; class Cyanophyceae; order Coleofasciculales; family Coleofasciculaceae; genus Coleofasciculus; species Coleofasciculus sp. FACHB-542. The sequence continues at coordinate 113,868 of NZ_JACJPB010000038.1, forward strand.
CCCAGCGGTTCTTTAATTATTGGCTATCAATCCCATCCCCAAACCGATCTCGTCATTCCGAATGGAAAGACAGTGCTAGAGGCGGGAGCAACTGTGCTAGTCGTCACGAAATCGGAAAAGTTACATCAAGTGATTGATTTCTTAGGGTTGTGTTCTAGTCATCTTCCAAACTTAGAAGTTGCTCGTTAATGGTTTTGATGCGTTCTTGCACCACTTCTTCTGAGAGAATTCGTCTGCGGAGGGCGTCATTGAGTACCTGCTTTTCTGCCAAGAGTAATTGCCGACGAATCGTGTCTAATTTTAGGCGATCGCTACTTTCATCAGCAGAGTCTTCGGGACGCTGATTATATATCTCCCGCAACGTTCTTTCAGAAGCTGCTACCCGCACCTGATAAGCTGCTCGCATCTCTTCGTAGATTGATTTTGGTAAAACTCCCGATTTCAGGAGACTCTCCAATTCATCCTGCGCTGCTTTGGAAGTCATCAATTGAGCTTGCAATTCTTCGATCTGCTGCCGTGATTCGGAATGGCGATCGAGCTTTAACCGTCGTACAAACCCCGGTAAACTTACTCCCTGTCCCACCAACGACAGCAGCACAATTCCTAAGACAATGACAACCAGCTTATCTCGCCCTGGTAAATTAGCCGGTAAACTTAACGCCAAGGCGGTTGAAAGTGAGCCTTTAATATTGCCCATAAAGAGAACGTGCCGCCATTTCACAGGAATGGGTTTGTCAAAAAAACGCACTAAGTCTAAGAGTGGATAAACGGTGAGTGCCCTCCCGACTTGGTAGGCAATTAGTGCGAGAAGAACGGCTGGTAGCGTCTGCCAAAGGGTGACAAGATTAATCTCTAAGCCAATGAGTAAGAAAATAAAGGTATTGACACCAAACCCGGCGAATTCCCAGAAGCTGAACAAAGTAACTTGAGTAGAAGCAGAGGTACTGCGAGAAACCCCCAAGTTGCCGACAATTAGCCCTGCCACTACAACGGCAACCACACCCGATACGTGGAAAAATTCGCCCAGTTGAAAGGCTCCCAGCGCTACGGCAATCGTGAGTAGAATCACGCTGAGAGGATCGTCTGCTTGGCTAAATAAACCAATACTGAGATAGCCCAAGGCTAAGCCAACTAAGATTCCGCCGACAATCACGAACAAAAATGCTTGTACGACATCAAGGGGCGTTAATGATCCGGTTGAATTTGCAGTCAAGATCAGGCTAAATAAAACCAGCGCCACATCATCGTTGACTAAGCTTTCACCTTCTACGAGCGTGACCAGTCGGTAGGGAACAGATACTTCCTTGAAAACCGCAATCACTAAGGCGGTGTCTGTAATTGACAAAATAACCCCAACTAGCAAGGCGGGAACCCAATCTAAGCCGAGTTCTAGTTTCAGCAAGACTGAGGTGATGGCAGCGCAGAAGGGAAATCCCACTCCTGCTAATAAGGCAATGGGTTTAAACGTGCTGCGTAGACGACTGATGTCGGTATTAATTGCCGATTCAAACAGTAGAATCGGCAAAAAAAGATTAAAAATCAGGGAGGAATCGAGACGGATGCGACCTGGCAAAAGCTCTGTAATCGCTAACCCTGCCAATACTAACCCTGTAATGTAGGGAATCCGAAATCGTCGAGATAGTAAGGCAACCCCCGTGGCAACCAACAACAAGACGATCAGAAAAATTACTAATTCAGCAACATTTCCCTGATTCTCGCTGCCTGTGACCGTCGGGACTGCCATGAGCGATCGCTCGCTTAGCCACTGCATAGCGCGTACTCACAAGTGATGAACGATACACCAAGGGTCAGGTTCTACAAAACTGCCCTTAGTATCTTAAAGGATGAGCTACGATGCTTTTGTTCTGAGTTAACAGCCGTTACCTTTAAAGGTACGGCTTTCGCGGGCTTTGGCTGCGGTTGACGCTTCCAGAGATTTTCGTCTGCGATCGCAGGCTTGGTTGGTTTAGCCCCTGGCGGAAGCTTGTGGGCTTATATGACAGGTTTGGTAATCCGATGAAAAAACTCTTAGTTACAGGTGCCAGTGGTTTTTTAGGGTGGCATCTTTGCCAGCTAGCAAAACAAGAATGGGAGGTTTATGGAACTTATTTTTCCCATTCTCTAGAGATTCCTGGCGTAAATTTGCTGAAAGTTGAGTTAAAGGATTTTCAGGAACTCAAGCATTTGTTCCAAGAAATTAAGCCTGATGGAGTGATTCATACCGCCGCGCGATCGCAACCTAATTTTTGCCAACAATATCTTGATGAATCCTACCCGATTAATGTCACTGCATCTTGTAATATTGCTGGACTTTGTGCGGATGCTTCGATTCCTTGCGTTTTCACTTCAACTGACTTAGTTTTCGATGACTTAAACCCTCCCTATCGGGAAACCGATCCCGTGTCTCCTGTCAATGTTTATGGGGAACAAAAAGTGATGGCGGAGCAAGGGATGTTAGAACGTTATCCGATGACTGCTGTTTGCCGAATGCCTTTAATGTTTGGGATGGCAACGCCTACCGCCACAAGTTTTATGCAGCCATTTATCCAAATGCTGAGAGAGGGGAAAGAATTAAGTTTATTTATCGATGAATTCCGAACACCAGTCAGCGGAACAACGGCAGCAAAAGGGCTTTTATTGGCATTGGAGAAAGTAAACGGACGCCTTCATTTAGGCGGGAAAGAGCGGATATCGCGCTATGAGTTTGGACGTTTATTAGTGGAAGTTTTGCAACTTCCTGAAGCGGGGCTTAAATCTTGCCGACAAGAAGATGTGAAAATGGCTGCACCAAGACCAGCAGATGTTTCTTTAGATAGTTCAAAGGCTTTTGAATTAGGATACTCGCCTTTATCTGTACGGGAAGAGTTAGCGGCATTGCGGGAGAAGGTTTGAGATTAATTGTTTAAACAGTTGTCATTTGGAACCTCACCCCCAGCCCCTCTCCGCAGGCGGAGAGGGGTGCCGGAGGCAGAGAGGGATAAGTTCAAGGTGGCTTATGAAATGTACATAATGAGCATTAAAGATATTCACTAACGAGCTTGATATGCTTGCCAAAAATACAGCCCATTTGTGACCAAAAACAGTGGCATTACTACCGAGAAAAAATCTACGCTCAATTCAGCAGAATGTCCCAAACTTACCTGGATAATCTGCCATTCTATAAATGCAAGTATCCACATAACTTCTGCCTTATTCCAGTCTAATAAGTTAACGGCTAGCTGATATTGTTTAGCGACATTTTGCTCTGTAATTCCCCAAATATAATTAAAGGTATGGGGAAACTGACGCAGCACTGTAAACACTACATAAACTAAAATAGATAAGCTGGGGAAAAGCCAGATTAATTGTTTGCTACCCGTAGCATTTGGTTTGCCTCCCATCTTAAAATGGATAGGAATACTGTTGGGTAGATTTGGCCAAGATTGTAGGGTAATTACAACGATGCAGAAAAGCCCTGCAACTGCGGCTATTTCTAACATCCAACTAATAGGCGATCGCACTATTGTCAAAATCGGTCGTTGATTTGATGGGTTCCTAGTCATAGGGTTAATTGCTAGGCGAGAACGGCATATATTTAATACACAGTTTATCTCTAAAGTCAATCGCCATAATTAGAGAGAAGTTAGTAAAGCCATCAATCTTAACATTGGCAGATAGAGGGTTGATGGGCTACAACAAATGGAAAGCATAGCCAACCTGTGACAGATGATATTTGAATTTACAGCAGCAAAGATTGCAGAAATTGCCTTTGGCGGAATGATAGAAGGTGGCGCTGGTAAGTTGACGGAAATCGCCATTGAAAAGTTAAATCTGCTACGCCAGAAGATTTGGAATCAATTATGGGGTAATCCGGAGGCAGAAAGAGCCATTAAAGCCGTTGAGCAAGGCTCGAAGTCCGAATTAGTGCAGGTTACTGAATATTTGCAGGCTTGCATGGATAAAGAGCCAACCTTTGCCCAAGAGATTCAAGCACTTGCCAGGGAAATTAATGACAGCAACCTGGAAGACAACAGCAGCATGAATCAGAGTAACTACGACAGCAGTAAAGGCTATCAAGTCAAAGCTGATACAGTTGGGCATATTGGTGACGTTATCCATAACCCCTGACTGCTGGTAGTCAACCAGGGAACCAACCCTCAACCAGTTCAAAACTCACCTAACCTCGATGAAAGTCCTCCTAGCTTGGATTATTGGCAAGGGCGCACGGAGGAAAGGCAGAAAATCGGGGAATGGATGGCGGATGGAAATATCCGGCTGATTGGCATTACGGGTTTGGGTGGCTTTGGTAAATCTACCCTGGCTGCGAAAATCTATGACGACGATAGCGCTGAGTTTGATAAAAAATTCTGGGTAGATGTCAATCGCCGGGTGACTTTTACCGAGTTTGCGCGGCGAGTCTTGCTGCGGTTGGGATTTTCCGCGTCCACTGTGGATGCAATTTCAGAATTGTCACTGGTGAATGCGTTGGTGAACCATCTGCGGGAGGGGCGGCATTTACTTGTCATAGACAACCTGGAAAGTCTGCTGCAACACGATGGGCAGTGGTTGGATGCTATCTACGAGGAGTTTTTTCATGGTTGGTTGGGATGTGGCGGTAAGAGTGTCATTCTGGTGACGACGCGGGAACGCCCGGATTTTCCAGCAATCAAGTTGAAATGGCTTCCTTTGCCGGGATTGTCACCAGCAGAGGGGGCTAATTTGTTGAGGGCTGCGGGGGTTCTGGGAACTGAGACAGAGTTGCAAGATTTTGCGAAAAAGGCACAAGGACATCCCCTGCTGCTGACGCTGGTTGCAGGTTTTTTGAAGGCAGAGGAGGAATCAGATCCGCAGATTAGCTACTTACAGAGGTATGGTTTGGCTGACGTAGCCCAGTTAGTGACTGACGAGAAGCTAAAAGGGTTGCACCGGGGCAAAACAACCGATAGCTGGATGCGCCTAGTGTTAGATGCCAGCTTTAACCGACTCAGTGACAAGTTGCAACGACTGCTACTAAATTTGAGTGTTTATCGGATTGCTTTCAATGCGGCGATGGCAGTTGCCCAATTACCAGGGGAAGAGGTATTGGAACGGGATTTAAGGCAGTTGGCTAGACGTTCTTTGTTGCAGGAGGAAAGGGATAAGAATAGGGAGCGATGGTTTCAGTTTCACCCGTTCATTTTGGCATATATCAAGCAAAGAGCGAGCGATCTAACCGAGGCGCACCAAAAAGCGATCGCATACTACAAAGAAAATGCCAAATCAGAACCCTGGCAGACAATAAGTGATGTAGCAGAATACCTAGAAGTTTTCTATCACTGCTATCAGTTAGGAGAGTATGACGACGCCTTCAACACTATTCGCCTGTGTGAAGATTTTCTAGCTTTACGGGGTTACAACACTGTCCGAGTTGAACTGTACAGGCCGTTAGTTGAAGCATGGCAGCAAAATAACTCCGAGAGTTGGGAATTCGTAGCTTCTCTAACTAGCTTGGGCAATGCTTACAATTCCCTGGGACAATACCGACTCGCCATTGATTACTATCAGCAGTCTCTGGCAATATTCCGGGAGATTGGCGATCGCCAGAGGGAAGCGGCTTCTCTCGGTAATTTGGGCATTGCTTACGATTCTCTAGGACAATACCAACTGGCAATTGATTACCGTCAGCAGTCTCTGGCAATATTCCGGGAGATTGGCAATCGCCAGGGGGAAGCAAATTCTCTCTTAAGCTTTGGCATTGCTTACGATTCTCTAGGACAATACCAACTGGCAATTGATTACCGTCAGCAGTCTCTGGCAATATTCCGGGAGATTGGCGATCGCCAGGGGGAAGCAAATTCTCTCAAGAGTTTGGGCAATGTTTACGGTTCTCTAGGACAATACCAACTAGCAGTTGATTACCATCAGCAGTCTTTGGCAATATTTCGGGAGATTGGCAATCGCCAGGGGGAAGCGAATTCTCTCAATAGTTTGGGTAATGTTTACGGTTCTCTAGGACAATACCAACTGGTAATTGATTACCGTCAGCAGTCTCTGGGAATATTCCGGGAGATTGGCGATCGCCAGGGGGAAGCAAATTCTCTCAACAGTTTGGGCATTGCTTACCATTTTCTAGGAAAATACTCACTGGCAATTAATTACCATCAACAGTCACTGGCAATAGAACGGGAGATTGGCGATCGCCAGGAAGCAAATTCTCTCAGGAGTTTGGGCATTGCTTACCATTTTCTAGAAAAATACCCACTGGCAATTGATTACTATCAGCAGTCCCTTGCAATATTCCGGGAGATTCGCAATCGCCAGGGGGAAGCAAATTCTCTCAACAGTTTGGGCATTGCTTACCATTTTCTAGAAAAATACCCACTGGCAATTGATTACCATCAGCAGTCCCTTACAATATTCCGGGAGATTGGCAATCGCCAGGAGGAAGCAAATTCTCTCAATAGTTTGGGCGATGCTTACGATTCTCTAGGAAAATACCCACTGGCAATTGATTACCATCAGCAGTCCCTTACAATATTCCGGGAGATTAGCAATCGCAAGGGGGAAGCGAACTCTTTATTTAATTTAGGATATGCCTTGGCAAAGCTAGGTCGAAAATCAGAAGCCATTCATGCTTATCAAAATGCCCGCGATCTATATCAAGCAATGGGACTGGATGTAAATGTCCAAAATGTTGAGAATGCAATTCAAAATCTTTTCAGAAAGACTAACGTTTGGGTCAGTTTTCCAAAAGCTATAGTCGGCTTTTTATTGCGATGGGTTTACCGCCTATGGCGATTGCTACACACCTTCTTCAGGCAGCGATGAGTCAAGGACGATACCCTTTTTGCGTCCTCTACACCTATGTCGTTCAAAAAAAATGCGATCGCCTCTCTCTTCCTTCCTTGTCCTAACGGCTATCGCCTTCGCTACACTAGCGCATCTTTGTGGTTCAAATTATTAAATGCGATCGCTACCCTACCACCAATTCACCCAATCGCTTTAAGATACTCAGAACACTATACAACTCATTCCCCCGTCGATAGAGGGTAAATTCATCCGATAAGGCGTACTGGGGCGTGTCTTGCTTGGTGAGTTTTATAAATCTGAAATGACTGCCATTGCTGATAAATCCAAATGTTGGTTTATCAGAATGAGGATTAGCTAAGATATAAGCGAGTATTTGAGGTATCGCTATATCCAAAGAAAATAGCGGTCTTTTAGACTCTATAACCACCACCCATAGTTCACTTTGTAAAACCAAAATATCAATTTTTCCCTGCACTATAACTCCGTCTTCATCTTTATCTGAAATCGTTACAGATTTTTCCGTTTCAATTTCATAAGGTGGACGATAAAAACCAGCTAATTTTAGCAATGGAGAAAGTACCACCATTTTTACTAAATCTTCTAGCATCGGACGGCGTTCAATCAAATGCTGATATTCCTCTTTAACTTCGTCTAAAAATTGCTGTTCCTGAGAGGTAATTTGAGGTAAACTATCTACCCATTCAGTAAAAAAATTCTTATTTTTAGAAGGTAACAAACCAAATTTATGTTCTAAGTCTCGCAGGGTAATATCTTTAGCTTGAATTGTTTGAACCATAGGGGTATTAGTTATTAGTGTTAATTTATGAATTAATTGTAACCATTAATACCCAATAAAAAAAATAGGGTTTTCTCGTTACTAGCCGAGAAAACCCTACTTGATGTCAGCGCAAATGGACTACTGTGAGATGCCAGCGGTTCAGATCCCCGACTTCATAAGAGAAGCCCTAGGATCTCGCCTTCACGAATCATTGAAGACTGCTATAAGCTTCCATCGGGAGACAAGCGCAGACAAAGTTGCGATCGCCAAAAGCATTATCGATGCGTCCGACAGTAGGCCAAAACTTGTGTTCTCTTGTCCACGGCGCAGGATAAGCAGCTTGTTCGCGGGAATAGGAATGATTCCACTCGGAAGTCATTAAAGCTTCTGCGGTGTGGGGTGCGTTCTTCAAGACATTATCTTGAGCGTCCATCTTACCCGATTCAATTTCGGCAATTTCTTGACGAATTGAGATCATGGCATCGCAGAAACGATCCAGTTCTTCCTTCGATTCGCTTTCTGTGGGTTCTACCATTACCGTACCCGCAACAGGCCAAGATACAGTCGGGGCGTGGAAACCATAGTCCATTAAGCGCTTGGCGATGTCATCCACTTCGATACCCGCAGACTTTTTAAGCGATCGCAAATCTAAAATACACTCGTGCGCCACCAAACCATTCTGCCCTTTGTACAAAACAGGATAGAAAGCTTCTAAGCGACGGGCGATGTAGTTTGCATTGAGGATCGCGACTTTTGTCGCTTCTGTTAAGCCTGCCGACCCCATCATGGCGATGTACATCCAAGAAATGGGGAGGATGCTGGCGCTACCCCAGGGTGCGGCTGCAACGGCACCGATGCCTTGTTCGCCGCCAGTTGGGACAACCGAGTGCCCCGGTAAAAATGGCACGAGATGCGGCATTACCCCAATTGGCCCCATTCCAGGCCCACCGCCGCCGTGAGGGATACAGAAGGTTTTGTGCAAGTTTAAGTGACAAACATCTGCCCCGAAGTCTCCGGGACGGCACAAGCCGACTTGGGCGTTCATATTCGCCCCGTCCATGTAAACTTGTCCGCCGTTGGCGTGGACAATATTGCAGATTTCTTTAATCGGTTCTTCAAAGACGCCGTGAGTGGAGGGATATGTCACCATCAAGGCGGCGAGTTCATTGCGATGCTTCTCAGCTTTCGCTTTGAGATCGTCTACATCAATATTGCCTCGATCGTCGCAAGCGATCGCGACTACTTTCATCCCACACATGACCGCACTGGCAGGATTTGTCCCGTGGGCAGATTGGGGAATCAGACAGACATTCCGATGTTCTTCCCCGCGACTTTCGTGATACTGACGAATTACCAGCAGTCCCGCATATTCGCCTTGAGATCCGGCATTGGGTTGCAGAGAAATGCCCGCAAAGCCAGTGATTTCAGCTAACCACGCCTCAAGCTGCTGGAACAGAATTTGATAACCCCGCGTTTGCGAATGAGGGGCAAAAGGATGAATTTTGCCAAATTCCGCCCACGTTACCGGAATCATTTCCGCCGTCGCATTCAGCTTCATCGTGCATGAACCTAAGGGAATCATCGATGTTGTCAGCGACAAGTCTTTCGCCTCTAGACGGTGCAAGTAGCGCAACAACTCGGTTTCTGAGTGATAGCGGTTAAAGACGGGATGAGTTAAATAGCTGCTTTTACGGGCAAAAGGTTCCCCTTGTATGGACGGGGTTACGCCTTTCCCCAACTCTTCCACCGTAAAGGGCAACTCATGTGTCCCGGCAAAAATTTCAAATAAGTCTTGCAAGTCCTGTACGGTCGTGGTTTCGTCCAAGCTGATTCCGACAGTATTTGCATCCAGAATCCGCAAGTTAATCTGACGAGCTTGGGCATCTGCGAGAATGTCTTCGAGAGTGCGATCGCGTAATTCAACCCGCAACGTATCAAAAAATTGCTCTGCACCGATGCCGTACCCCAGCCGCTTCAATCCTGACGCCAGAATTCCCGTTAGCTGATGAATATTCTGGGCAATTTTTTTCAGTCCCGCTGACCCGTGGTAAACGGCATACATACTTGCCATCACCGCCAGGAGAACTTGCGCGGTACAAATATTACTGGTCGCTTTATCACGCCGGATATGCTGTTCGCGGGTTTGCAAAGCTAAACGCAGCGCTGGCTTGCCGTTAGCATCCTTGGAGACTCCGACGATCCGCCCGGGCACCTGCCGCTTATACTCTTCCTTGGTGGCAAAGTAGGCTGCATGAGGTCCCCCGTATCCGAGGGGGATTCCAAACCGCTGAGTGCTTCCTACCGCAATATCTGCGCCAAATTCTCCCGGTGGTGTCAGCAAAGTTAGGCTTAAGGGATCTGCTGCCACGGTGACTAAAGCACCCGCTGCATGAGCTTTTTCTACAAAACTCCGATAATCGTATATCGTGCCATCCGTGGCAGGATATTGCAGGATTGCCCCAAAAATTGCTTGCTCAAAATCAAAGTTCTGATGAGTGCCGACAATAACCTTAATGCCCAGCGGTCTCGCCCGTGTTTGCAATACTTCGATCGTTTGGGGATGGCAGGCGCTGGAGACAAAAAAGGCGTTTGCCTTGGTTTTACAGAGGCTATAACTCATCGTCATCGCTTCTGCGGCTGCGGTTGCTTCATCAAGCAAGGAAGCATTGGCAATTTCCAGACCTGTCAAGTCAATAATCATTGTCTGGAAATTCAGCAACGCCTCTAGTCGCCCTTGGGCAATTTCTGGCTGATAAGGGGTGTAGGCGGTGTACCAGCCGGGGTTTTCTAAAATATTCCGTTGAATGACTGGCGGGGTAATGCAGCCGGAATAACCCATGCCAATCAATGAGCGAAACACCTGATTTTTGGAAGCGATCGCTTTCAATCGACTCAGCGCTGCGTACTCACTCTGGGCTGGGGGAAGCTGGAGCGAATCTGTTTTCGGAGTTGCTCCATTCAGAGAACGCGATCGCCGGATTGCCTGCGGAATCGTTTGGTCGATTAGGGCATCTAGGGTCGATATCCCCAATACCTCAAGCATTTGCTGGACTTCGTCCGGGGTAGGGCCGATATGCCTCTGTACAAAAGAAATCGGCTCTCCCATTTCTTCTAGCAGATGCTGACGGCTAGACTCGGTATGAGGGATAGAAATTACCACAGGTTGCTCTCCAGACGCGACTATTTCATATTTTGCAATAATTTTTCGGGGTCAGGCGCTGTAGAAACACCGATTTGCCGCGTCTCGAAGTTACTGCAATTTTAGATTTTAGATTTTGGAAGGAATTAGTTATAGGAATGACGCAGAGATCCCCCTAAATCCCCCAATAAAAAGCGGGACTTTTCTGGCTCCCCCTTGAAAAGGGCGGTTAGGGGGGGATCTAGGGTTCAAGCTTTCAGTGCGTAAGTCCCGATTTACTCTCCTTCCACCTGGGAGCGATACTCATCCGCCGATAAAGCCTCATCCAGCTCATCCGGGTCGTTAATCCGAACTTTTAAAAACCATCCTTCGCCGTAAGGATCTTCCGCCACGTGTTCCGGAGCTTCCAAGATAGCAGTATTGCGTTCTATAACAGTCCCGCTGATCGGGGCATACATATCTTCAACGGCTTTCACCGATTCAATTGTCCCAAAACTCTCTCCCTTGGAGAGGGCGTCGCCGATTTCTGGCAAATCCAGAAATACAATATCGCCCAGCTGATCGATTGCAAAGGCGCTGATGCCAATTGTGGCAATCTCACCCTCCAGTCGCACATACTCGTGAGAATCCAAATATTTTAGGTCTTCAGGATATTCCAGAGCCATTGCACTTCCTTCCTCAAATACGCGCTCAAATAGCTTTAACCAGCCATTAAGTTTACAGCTTCAAACCGTAATATCAGAAACATTATGGATAAGAAAAAGCTTAAACGCCTGGTTTTCGGTGAATTTTCTCTTAAAAGACTTATGCGCTCTGCCATCTTCATCTACGCTTTTCTTTGCTTCTACGCCTATTTCTTTTCCGATAGGATGATTTTTGTGCCCCAGCCGTCCAGCTATCGGGACAGTAGCGAGATTCTCAAGCTAACCACAACGGATGGCGTGCAAATCTCGGCAGCTTATCTGCCTAATCCCAATGCCACTTACACAATTTTATATAGTCACGGTAACGCCGAAGACTTATTTGATGTCTTGTCGGTGCGTCAAGGTTTGCGGGACATGGGCTTTGAGGTCTTCGCCTACGATTATCGTGGCTATGGAACCAGTCAGGGAACGCCTACCGAGCGCAATTCTTATCGGGATATCGACGCTGCTTATACTTATCTGACTCAGCAACTGGGTGTGCCACCGAATCGAATTATTGCCTACGGGCGTTCGGTGGGAAGTGGGCCTGCGGTGGATTTGGCTTCTCGTCAACCGCTTGCGGGTTTAATTGTGGAAAGTGCGTTTATTACGGCGTTTCGAGTGCTGACGCGCATCCCGATTGTGCCGTTTGATCGGTTCCGCAATCTCGACAAGATTAAAAAGGTGCGTTGCCCAGTCTTGGTCATGCACGGGAGGCGGGATGAAGTGATTCCCTTTTGGCACGGGGAGCAACTTTTTGCGGCTGCTAACGAACCGAAGCGCTTTTTGTGGGTGGATGAAGCCGGTCACAATGACTTTGGCTGGGTTGCAGCACAGAAATCTGAGAAAGCTGTGCGGGAGTTTGCCCAGTTGGTAGAGCAGTCTCAGCGCAATTTGCCCAGAGGCTGAAGCTTGGGGATAGGCACACTCCCCGCAGGCTTGACTGGAAACGCGATCGCTTGACGCTTGAAGCCGTGCAAATAACCTTGATTACTGACTCCCCGCCAAGTCTGCAACAACGCCCTCTAATCCAGCCACCACCCGCGCCAAACGGTCGTAATCAATTTTATCGGGGGTATCTTGTGAAGTGTGATAGTGGGGGTAACGGGAGGGTGCAGTGTCTGTGACGATGATGCCGGGATAACCTTGCTGCCAGAAAGACCATTGATCCGACCAGCCGACGCCGGGAATACTTTCTGGGAGGGCGGCACCTTCGGAGGGGAACTTCGCGTGACGACGGAAAGATGCGATCGCTTTCCTCACCAAATCAGCGGAGGTTGGGTTGCTCACAAAGGCAATAAAGTTACCCTGTGAGGGATAAAACAGGCTTAAGGGAAATGGGTATTTCTGGGTTCCTGGCTTGTCGGAGTAGTAGCCGATTGTTTCCAAACTGAGCATGGCAACAATATTTTCACCGGCGTTGCGGCAACGTTTGGCATAAACGACGCTTCCCATTTCCGGCGTTTGGAAAAATGGCGGTTCCTCATTCACAAACTCAACGAAGCGCAGAGTTCGGGAAGTCTTTTTTCTAGCAAAGGCACGCGCCAACTCTAGGACGGCTGCGGCACCCGTGCCGTTATCATTGGCACCGGGACTTCCAAATACAGAGTCATAGTGACCTCCAATCACCACAATCTCGTCGGCTCGATTTGTCCCGACAATCTCGGCTTCTAGGTTGTAGTAGGTATTCTCAGCAATTTTGTATCCTTGCCGTTGAACTTTGTAGCCAGCATTGCTCAAAGATACTTCCAAGAAATCAGCCGCCGCCGCTAGATTCTTATAGTTCGAGAAGTTATGTTCTCCCAGTTCACCGGCAATCTTTTCCACATCTTGCCGGAGGGCATCTCGCAGCGTTTCCTCCTTGGGAGTCAGCAGCGGCAATGCAGCTTGGTAACTGACTCCGGGCATCCAAATCGATGTAAACCACGCCCAAGCGATCGCAATGCCCAGAAGAATGCCAATGATGGCGAGTCCGATCAATGCTGCCCGATTCACCAGCCACCTTCTCCATCCACCTCGGTTCGCCATAAATTTACTTGCTAGGAAGACGGCTGGGGGAGCGATAAAAAGGTTTTTTAACCACAACGGCTGGATAAGCTTTGCCCCGGATTTCTACCTCCAATTCCTGACCTATCTGAGCCAGATTCGGAGGAACATAGGCGAGGGCGATGGGTTGTCCTACCGTTGGTGCTAAGGTGCCGCTGGTGACAACGCCGATGGCTTCACCTTTGGATAGCACCGGGTAGCCATGACGCGCAATAAAACGCCCCTGCATTTGCAGCCCTACCAAGCGTCGTTCTACGCCATTTGCCTTCTGCTTTTCTAAAACTGGACGCCCGATAAAATCGCCTTTCGTATCCAGATGAACCAGCCAACCCAATCCAGCTTCTAAAGGGGTGGTGCTTTCGTCCATATCTTGCCCGTAGAGGCCCATTGCCGCTTCGAGGCGCAGGGTGTCTCTGGCACCGAGTCCGCAGGGTACGACGCCAGCAGTGAAGAGACTGCGCCACAAGTCTACCCCCACTTCTGGGTCTACCATCACTTCAAATCCATCCTCTCCGGTGTACCCAGTTCGGGCGATGAAAGCAGGCTCATTCAAGACGGTTGCTTCCAAATGTCCAAATGCCTTAATCGGCGTCAGGTCTTCCTTGACAAATTCCTGAAGATATGCGAGCGCTTGCGGTCCCTGAACGGCAATCAAAACTTTTGCCAGGGAAAGATCCTCGAAATCAATTTGAGAAGATTCTAGTTGGGCAAACAGCCATGCTTTATCTCTGGATCGGGTGGCGGCGTTGACAATCATCGCTCCTCGCTGCTCGCCGTCTGCATCTTCGCCCTGATAATAGAAGATAATGTCGTCCAAAATGCCGCCGTGAGAATTCAGCAGGACGGTGTACTGAGATTCACCAGCTTTCAAGCGGCTCAAATCTGAGGGAATGAGAGGCTGTAAGTACGAAATCAGCTGTTTCCCTTTGAAGGTAAATTTCCCCATGTGGGAGATGTCGAACATTCCCGCTGTGGTGCGGACTGCCAGGTGTTCTTGTCCGATTCCGGTGTATTGTACGGGCATTTCCCAGCCGGAAAAGGCAGTCAATCGGGCTTTTTGTTCTAGGGCAAGTTCATACAGGGGAGTACGGGCAAGTGCAATCGCCGTCTCTGGATGCAATTCTTCTGACTTAGCCACAGATAGTCATTCCGTCGCAGGTGGATATCTTTTATCCTACGGGATGCTTCTTGCTTGAGCAGTATAAAACGGCAGGTAGCGATCGCACTCTCTGGATATGGTGGATGCGATCGCGCGGTAGATGTGGTGAAGGTGATCGCACTTTCACCCAGTGCCTCTAATTTTTGTAGCTTGGCGATTGGAAATCGCAGCTACACAGACGAAACCCGCCTTCGCGGGTTAAATAAAATTTATTAGTCCGCGCAGGCGAACTTTGTTTGTATAGCCGCGAATTACATTCGCCAGGGTATATTTGGTTCCCAGGATGTCCCAGATGCGATCGCTTTCATTTTGGCGAATTATCCTCTGATTCTTCCATGATTGCTATCATTTGCGCTAATATTTCCTGACCTAGAGGATGCTCCCGCAACGCCTCTATATTAAACCGATTCTCCATCATTCCTTGCATCCAAAATATTGCAAAACTTCGTTTAATTGTCACCGTATTCGGATGGTTATCTCCTAAACTACGCTGACAAATTTCAATCGCTTGCAGATACAAAGGTTCCGCTTCGCTGTAGCGTCCTCGACTTTTGTAGAGTCCGGCTAAGTTGTTGAGGTGGGTCGCAATTTGTGGATGGTCAGGGGGGAGACTTTTTTTATGGATTTCAATTGCTTGGAGATACAAAGGTTCCGCTTCGCTGTAGCATCCTTGACTTTGGTAGAGTCCGGCTAAGTTGCTGAGACCGATGGCAATGTGTGGATGGTCGGGGGGGAGACTCTTTTTATCCATTTCAATGGCTTGCAGATACAAAGGTTCCGCTTCGCCGTAGCGTCCTTGAGAAGAGTAGAGGTGGGCTAAGTTGTTGAGGTAGGTCGCAATTTGTGGATGGACGGGGGGGAGACTCTTTTTATTGATATCAATCGCTTGCAGATACAAAGGTTCTGCTTCGCTGTAGAATCCTTGACTTTTGTAGAATCCGGCTAAGTTGTTGAGGTGGTTGGCAATTTGTGGATGGTCGGGGGGGAGACTCTTTTTATTGATATCAATTGCTTGCAGATACAAAGGTTCTGCTTCGCTGTAGAATCCTTGACTTTTGTAGAGACCAGCTAAGTTATTGAGACCGCTGGCAATGTGTGGATGGTTGGGTGGGAGACTCTTTTTATTGATATCAATCGCTTGCAGATACAAAGGTTCTGCTTCGCTGTAGCGTCCTTGATCTCGGTAGAGATTGGCTAAGTTGTTGAGGCTAGCGGCAATTTGTGGATGGTCGGGGGGGAGACTTTTTTGAACAATGTCAATTACTTGCAGATACGAAAGTTCTGCTTCGCTATAGCGTCCTTGATCTCGGTAGAGATTAGCTAAGTTGTTGAGGCTAGCGGCAACATCGGGATGTTCTGCACCAAGGCAACTTTCAGTTACTTCTACACACTGTTTTTTCCAAGGTTCTGCTTGCTGATAAAACCCTTGGCCTTCGTAGAACCTGCCTAAGCCTGTAAAATGCCAAGCTAAATCCTCATCGCTAATATATTCAACCAAATAATTAGCTGCTTCTTCAATATGAGGAATTACTAGACTAAGATTGATAATCTCCTCACGAGTCGGCTGATAAGGAATTTTCCTGGCTTCTGCCACCATTGCCGCTGCAAATTGGCGTTTCATTTCATCAGCCACATCTGACTCATTTAGCTTTTGTTGGAAAAATTGCCGAAGCAAGGGATGTAAACGATAAGTTTCATCACCCAGGTTTTGTACCAAATGTAAACTTATTAAATCTCTTAGCGTTTTTTCCCATATCTCTTGCTGTTCATCATCCTCCATCTCTAAAGATAAAGGAATCGGAGATAATGCATACAAACTTAACAAAGCACCAAGAGATTGTGCATTTTCATCCAACTGTTCCCAACTCAAATCAAAAGCCGCCGCTACCCCCAATTCATACCGCATTAACGGGTCAGCTTTCAGAATTGCTTCATGTTCCAGCCGCTTTCTTTCCAATCGCGCCAGTAGTTTCTTCAGCGACAAATTCGACTGTTGATCCAGATATCTCCCAACTAACTCTAACCCCAAAGGCAAATATCCCAACCATTTACAAAGTCTTCTCACCACCCAAGCTTCGCGTTTTAGCCGTTCCCTGCCAATTATTGATTCTAATAACTTCATCGACGCCAAAGGTTTCAGCACATCTAGCCGTAACTGCGGCAAAGATGACCCAAACTGAAATCTCGTCGTCAGCAGCACTTTAAATCGAGATAATTTCTGTCGCGGCAAATAAGGCTGGACTTGTTGTTTGTAGTCGGTGACATCATCCAACACAATTAAAACATTGCCGGGATGCCATTTCTTCCAGCAAAACTCCAATTGCTCTGCTAATTCCCAATCTTGCGGCGGTTCAATTTCAAATTCTAACTGGACAAATCTAATAATATCAGTTGCAATATTCCCCTGTGCAGATAGCCAGCAAACACCACCCACGTAACTTGATAAATACTGTCTTGCATACTGAGTAGCGAGTTCGGTTTTACCCACGCCACCCATCCCAACCACAGCAGCGATGGCGACTTGCTTGTTTTCCTGCAATAACTGGTGAACTTCTAACAATTCTTCTGTGCGTCCGACAAATTCTTTTACAGCACTCCGAGGAATATTGTTAGCAACAGATTTCGATTCTCCTTTCACCTTATTAAGGGCAGTAGACGTAGCGGTTAGGTTATCAGTTTGCAGCTTAGTCTTCTTGGCAATAGCTTGGGATTTTGGCGGTCTTTTATTTTCCCACTCAATATCAAATTGCCTCAGATTATCCTCTTTATCTTTGTGCCACAGCTTCAAAGTAAAGTGCCAATCTTCCGAACCTTGAGTTGAGACACGGTTATCTTCTAAAACTTCTAAATAATCTTCCAGAAGATTTAGGGCTTCCCTAACTTGCGCTGGGGTTAACTTACCTTTGTATTTGTCTTTTGCGGTCAGTTCTTCCAGATATCGGCGCTTTGTCCTAATTATCAACTGCGTCTCGCTTTGCGGTTTGAAATCAATTCCGAGTTTATCGCCATCCTCAAATTCATCATCAACATAAGCTAGCAACGCCTCAAACAGACGCTTCACCCGCGCCTTGACATCATCACCCAGAGAACGTCGCGCCATAGATTAAGTCCAAAGATTTTGCCACAAAGTTTGGGGATAACCCTAAACTTCGCACCTACCCCAAACTGCTTATCGCTTATTATAACTAGCTTTCAGCAGTTGCCCAGTCTGCCTTGCTTTCAGCTACAGCCCCAAAAATACCTTGCATTCAACCCCAATAAATACAGGTTGAATCAAGATGAAACTTTCCCCGAAGCAACGCCGCAACATTGTTCTGTTTGTAATAGCAACAACAATCGGACTAATCAACAACCCATTAGGTATTGTCCTTGATGTCTGCTTCCTAATCTGGCAACTGATGGAAGAAGACGATGAATAAAAATTAGTTTTGTGGAGTACGCGATCGCCTTCTTCCCTCTCTTCCTTCGCGTCCCCTGCGTCTTTGCGGTTCATTAAAAACGCGCGATCGCAAAACTCTTACCCCCCTCTCCGTTAACGGAGAGGAATTGGGGGTGAGCTTTATTCTTATGGAGCTAAGCGGATTCGAACCGCTGACCCCCTCAATGCCATTGAGGTGCTCTACCAACTGAGCTATAACCCCTTACGGTGCTTTATGATTATGCCTTAAAAATTCGCAAGTCGTCAAGTAAAATTTCAGCAACTATAAATTAATAAAATGAGCAAGGGTGTTGAGCAAGATGGCTGATATAACCCATGTAGCTGTTCATCAGGAAATATACGACTAGCATGGCGGCTGCGGATAGCGCTACCAGGGTGCCAGCAAGCATTAAGGAAAACTCCTGTTGGTCGAACGCTTCCTGCATCAGGTGCAGCGACCACGCCACCAGAGCCACATCAAAAATTAAAATACCAACTAACATAATTTACGTTTTGTAACACTTCCTTTATTCTAATATATACAACCGAGCAGATTGATGCTACAAAGCCAAAGCCGCTTCTTCCAGAAGGAAGAAGTTTCGCCTTTACAAAAGCCGCACCGGCACCTGATGCTCT
This sequence comes from Coleofasciculus sp. FACHB-542, assembly GCF_014695825.1. Classification (NCBI taxonomy): domain Bacteria; kingdom Bacillati; phylum Cyanobacteriota; class Cyanophyceae; order Coleofasciculales; family Coleofasciculaceae; genus Coleofasciculus; species Coleofasciculus sp. FACHB-542. The sequence goes on from NZ_JACJPB010000038.1 coordinate 132,495, forward strand.
GCGAGATAGTTTTTAATTTCTGATACAGTGAGTTCTCCGTAATGCAGGAGAGAAGCCAGCAGAGCCGCTTCCGCTTTACCTTCCGTTAAGGCGTCATAAATGTGACTCGTGTTACCAGCACCCCCAGAGGCAATCACTGGAATTTGTACTTGTTCCGCGATGGTGCGGGTAAGCTCTAAGTCATACCCCGCCTTGGTTCCATCGGCGTCCATACTGGTTACGAGCAGTTCGCCCGCGCCGCGTTGCTCGACTTCTTGCGCCCAATTAATTGCATCGAGGCCTGTGTTTTCCCGCCCACCACGCACGTAAACATCCCAACCGGGGTTGGTGGGGTCTTGCCGTTTTCGTGCATCAATTGCTACCACAATGCACTGATTGCCGAAGCGATCGCTCGCCCGATCGATCAACTCTGGATCGCGTACCGCCGCCGAGTTAATGCTGACTTTGTCTGCGCCAGCCCTTAACAATTGTTTAATATTTTCTAAGGATTGAATTCCCCCACCCACGGTAAGGGGGATAAATACCTGCTCAGCGGTGCGATAGACCACATCCAGAATGATGCCCCGGTCTTCGTGAGTGGCAGTAATATCCAGAAACACCAACTCATCTGCACCCGCCTGATTATAAGCTTGTGCCAGTTCCACCGGATCGCCAGCATCCTGGAGATTGACAAAGTTAACCCCTTTGACAACTCGCCCTGCTTTCACATCTAAGCAAGGCAGTATTCTTTTTGCAAGCATGACAATCCTCTGGTTCCCCGATGTAATGATAATGAAAGCCTATACACTCTAGACCTTCTGTGTCTTCATGTCTTGGTATTGTTTTTAAAATAAATTTTTAATCATGGCGATAATTTCTTCTAAACAACAGCCTCAAGAACCCAACGGGAAACCCCAGGAACGCCGAAAGCCAGGGGGACGCCGCAAATCTCAGCCAGAGGAAACGGTTGAAGAGTTATTACAGCCAACTGTCGCAATGGACGAAACCGAGAAGCAGGAAGAAGGTCTGCGACCCCAGCGACTGGCTGACTATATCGGGCAAAAAGACCTCAAGGGCGTTCTAGAAATTGCGATTCAAGCGGCAAAAGGCAGAGACGAGTCGATGGATCACTTGCTACTGTATGGCCCGCCGGGTTTGGGAAAAACCACGATGTCGCTGATTTTAGCGACGGAGATGGGAACCACTTGTAAAATCACCTCCGCACCCGCTTTGGAGCGTCCCCGCGATATTGTAGGGATACTGATGAGCCTGAAGCCGGGAGATATTATATTTATTGACGAAATCCACCGATTGAGTCGGATGACGGAGGAATTGCTATATCCGGCAATGGAGGACTTTCGGTTAGATATTACGATTGGCAAGGGTCAAAGTGCGAAAACTCGCAGCTTGCCGCTCCCGCCATTTACGCTAGTCGGAGCAACAACGCGGGTAGGTTCGCTGTCGTCACCCTTGCGCGATCGCTTTGGTTTAATTCAACGGTTACGCTTTTATGAGTTGGATGAACTGATTTTGATTGTGCAGCGGACGGCTGAAGTGATCCAAGCCCCGGTTACACCAGATGGTGCTGAAGAAATTGCGCGTCGTTCCCGTGGAACTCCCCGAATTGCCAATCGCCTTTTAAAACGGGTGCGAGATTTTGCTCAGGTAAAAAAAGTTGGGGAAATTACACAACCTATTGCAGTGGAAGCTTTGGAAGTCTTCGGTGTCGATCCAATGGGTTTAGATTGGGCAGATCGGTTGATGCTGACCGTCATGATAGAACAATTTAATGGGGGGCCTGTAGGCTTGGAAGCGATCGCCGCCGCCACAGGAGAAGATGCCCAAACAATTGAAGATGTCTATGAGCCGTATTTATTACAGATTGGCTATTTGCACCGAACGCCTCGCGGTCGCATTGCCACTCCAGCAGCCCGAAAGCACTTAGGATATGATTCGTCATTATTCTAAGGATAATAAGCTAAAGACAAATGACGAATACAGCAGTAGTAGGATGGGCATTGCCCAGGAATTAGCTTTCTGCTGGGCAGCGCCTATGCTACCAAAATCTAAAAGCCAAGATAATATGATTCGTTGGATTCTGACTTTACTGAGCATTCTGTTTATTACTGTTTCAACTGGGTTCGTGAATGCGCCGCCAGCGATCGCCCAAGAACAACCTTCCACTTACACAGAAACTGAGTTGCAGGAAGGAGACGAACTCGCAGCTAAAGCGTTTACCGCGACAAATGCCGGTGATTTTGTTACGGCTGAAGGGCTTTGGACACAGCTAATTGAGCGATTTCCCACTAATCCGGCTATTTGGAGCAATCGGGGAAATTCCAAGGTAAGCCAAAATAAATTGTCAGATGCGATCGCTGACTTTAATAAATCTATTGAACTCGCCCCGAATGCCACCGATCCCTATCTGAATCGCGGGACTGCATTAGAAGGGCAGGGGAAATATTTGGAAGCGATCGCCGATTACAATCGGGTGCTGGAAATCGATCCCAAGGATGCAATGGCTTACAACAACCGGGGGAATGCCAAAGCGGGATTAGGAGAGTGGGAGGAGGCGATAGCCGACTACAAAAAAGCAGCCGATCTGGCTCCCAATTTTGCGTTTGCCAGAGCCAATTACGCGACCGCTCTGTATCAAATGGGTGAGCAAAAAGAAGCGATTCGCAATATGAAGAATATTGTTCGTAAATACCCCCAGTTTCCTGATATGCGGGCTGCCCTTACCGCTGCTTTATGGGAACAGGGAAATCGGGGTGAAGCCGAAAGTAACTGGGTTGCCGTTGTCGGAATGGATCGTCGCTATAAAGACATTGACTGGGTGAAAAATGTCCGCCGTTGGCCTCCAGTCATGGTTGCCGCTTTAGAGAAATTTCTGAGTCTACAATAAAGGCGATTGCAACTAGCCCCAAGATTTGTGCCACAAATATCAGAAAACCGCCTTCTTCAAGAAAGCGGTTTTTTGAATTGGCAATTTTCCGTATAGAGCTTCTGTATATAAACGATCGCGTTTAGTGAGAAAGGGCGATCGCGGTTTTGATTCACTTCTAGGGATGACCTGGAAGCAAATCAAAACTTTTCTACAGTTCCAAGGTAATCTGCTTTGCCACGCTTCCCCCTCACCCTGCCAGGTAAAAAAGAATCACCCATTCAGGTTAGATCGCCTTTTCTAACAATCGACAGACGCCGGAGGAGTCATCACAAAACACAAAAGCTCGAAGAAAGAACTTTTACCTTTTGTCTTTCTACCCAATCCCCCCCATGACTGGGTGGAAGTAAAAAGCCAACGCCAAAATTGCATAAGCAGCCAATAGCAGCGTACCTTCTAACCAGTTCGACTTGCCATCAGAACTAATCGAATTGGCAATGAGTACCGACACCGCCACTGCCACCAATTCAAACGGGTTGAAGTCCAAATCCATCGGTTTGTGCAACGCCCAACCCGTCAGAACAAGAACCGGAGCCACAAATAAGGCAATCTGCAAGCTAGAACCCACCGCCACTGAGATAGAAAGATCCATCTTATTTTTCATCGCTACGGTGACAGCGGTAGCGTGTTCGGCAGCATTGCCAATAATCGGAACCAGGATCACCCCTGTAAACAGCGCCGTCAGACCCAGTTGGGAGGTGGCTTCTTCCAAGGAGGAAACCAATAGTTCCGACTCCGCCGCAACCAGTAGCGTTGCGCCTAATAGCACTCCAATCCATAGGGGCAGGTTAACTTTATGTTCCGGATCTTCTGGAGCGAGATTTGACTCAGCTAACTCAGTGAGTATCTCCTGTTCTGCCACACCCGCATCGTAGAGATAGCTGTGGGTCTTCATCGAAAATAGCAGCGTCAACCCATAGACTCCGATTAATACTACGGCAACGGCGACCGAAAGTTGCTGGACGATGGCTTCATCAATCCCGGTGGAGGTATAGTCCATCGCGGTTGGTAACAGCATTGCAATCACTGCTAGGTTCATTGCCGAGGCATTTACCCCTGCCACCATTGGCTGAAATTCCTGCTCTTTGAAGCGCAAGCCCCCCAATAGCATGGAAAAGCCCATGACCAGGAGTAAGTTGCTGATAATAGAGCCGGTGATACTCGCTTTGACGACATCCACCAGCCCCGCGTTGAGGGCAACGAGGGAGATAATTAGTTCGGTGGCGTTGCCAAAAGTAGCATTCAGCAGTCCTCCCAAGGAGGGGCCAAGAACAACCGCGATTTCCTCTGTGGCGGTGCCCATCCAAGCGGCAAGGGGAATGATCCCCAGACAAGCGGTGATGAAGACGACTGACGATCCCCATTCCAGAAAGTGGGCCGTAATGGAAATAGGGATAAACAACAAAAGAATGGAAAAAAGCGTGTTTAGAGACAGCATCCAAATTATTCGTATTTAGCTCGTGTCTAGGATAGCCGCTTGTTGAGTGTTCTGGCTTCTTTCAGTCTTTGAGTATGTAACAGAATATTTCTTTAGATGCAGGATTCCTTAAGCAAAGTTAATTTACTATTCATTTGCATGAAGTTAGTGTTCCAAGCATGGCAGCATTACGCTTGAATCATGTAAGTAACAAGTAACTATCCTGGCTTTTCAATTTTGTTCATTGACCGTTACCGGCATGGGGCACAGGCAGTTGCTCATCGGTACGGGCAAAATAATTGGATGTTAAACCGATTGCTTTGATCCCCCCATTTAAGGAGAGAAGGCTTCGCCCCCAAGAGTCTTTGCCATGTTTGGGTGGTGAGTCTTCGCCTTCTCCAGATGGACTGATTTAACTTGCTGTTTCCCTGGCGTTCAAGTAAACGCGGGGATGCTCAGTCTATCTAGATAAGTTATTGACCCTAATTTTTTACTAATTTTGGATGCGATCCTATGACTTCTGCTGCTGAAAGACCAGCTTCACAGTATTCTGCTGAGGGAACAGCAAACACCAGTGTAGCAACCGATCCCCTGCAAACGGCTACCGGCGTTTATGTTACGGTTCACGGTCATTTTTACCAACCGCCCCGCGAAAACCCTTATCTAGATGCGATTGAACGGCAGCCGAGTGCGTCTCCGTTCCATGACTGGAATGAGCGGATTCACCATGAATGCTATCGCCCGAATGCCTTTGCCAGAGTGCTAAATGACCGGGGCGAAGTCGTGGGGATCGTGAATAACTATGAGTATTTCAGCTTTAATATTGGTCCCACATTGATGTCGTGGCTGGAACGCTACGACGTGGAGGTATATCAGCGAATTCTGGAAGCGGATCGTAAAAGTAGCGATCGCCTGAACGGACACGGCAATGCGATCGCGCAAGTTTACAATCACATCATCATGCCGCTTGCCAACGAGCGGGATAAGTACACCCAAATCCGCTGGGGCAAAGAAGACTTCCGCTCCCGATTTGGGCGCGATCCCGAAGGAATGTGGCTGGCTGAGACTGCCGTAGACTATGCAACTTTAGAAGCATTAGTTGCAGAAGGAATTAAATTCATTGTTTTAGCACCTTCTCAAGCTGAACGTTGCCGCCCGATCCCCACAGACGAGCAGCCCGTGACTCAGTGGTTGGAAGTGGGCGGTTCGCAGATCGATCCCACCCGTCCCTATCGCTGTTATCTAAAACCCACACTCAGCAATCAAGATTCACCCCTCAGCGCTGAGTATTCATTTCCCACCAACGAAAGCTCTGATACCCCTTACATCGATATCTTTTTCTACGATGGCCCAATCTCGCGGGACATGGGATTTAACGATGTCCTGGGCTGGGCGGGTACGCTAGCTGGGCGCATCGGTTCAGCAGTGCGCGGGGATCGCCGGACTTCGCAGCTCATCTCTGTTGGCACAGATGGCGAAACCTTTGGACACCACAAAAGCGGGACAGAGAAAACCTTAGCCTTCGCCTTTGTAGACGAGTTTCCCCGGCGCGGCTGGACTGTCACCAACTATGCCCATTACCTGAGTCTGAATCCTCCCACCTGGGAAGTGGAACTGAAGCCAGTCACGGCTTGGAGTTGCGCTCACGGAGTCAATCGATGGCAGGATGATTGCGGTTGCGGTGGCGAAGGTGGAGTTTGGCACCAAAAATGGCGGCGTCCCCTGCGGAATGCCCTAGATTGGTTGCGGGATCAGCTAAGCAAAGTTTATGAGGAAACGGGTCGCCAGTTCTTCCGCGATCCTTGGGCGACACGGGATGAATATATCCACGTAATTCGCGATCGCTCTCCTGCTAATGTAGAGCGCTTCCTCGCCCGCCATCGCACCCGCAAACTAACACCATCAGAACAAGTAGACGCCCTGCGCCTATTAGAGATGCAGCGCCATAGTCTGCTGATGTACACCAGTTGCGGCTGGTTCTTTGAAGAACTCTCAAGACCCGAAGGAACGCAGATTCTCCGCTACGCTGCTAGAGCCTTAGAACTTGCCGGTGATGTCTCTGGTGTGCAGTTGGAAAAAGGATTTATCAAACGCCTCTCCCAAGCTCCCAGTAATGTTGAGTTATTCAAGCACGGAGCTGAGGTGTATCGGCAGCTGGTAGTCAGTGCCCAGATTGGTATAGAGCAAGTGGCAGCGCACTATGCCATCAGTTCCCTATTCACTACCTATCCCCAACAACAGCGGGTCTACTGTTACGATGCCCATCAGTTGGATTACCAGATGCAACGCATGGGATCGCTGACTCTAGCGGTGGGGCAACTGCGACTAACTTCAGAAATTACCTGGGAAAGTACTCATTTAGTCTTTGCCGTTCTTCATTTGGGCGGCTGGGATTTCCATTGCTGTATTCAACCATTTGGCGGTCGCCGCACTTATAGCCAGATGAAGGAAAAGCTGTTTGCGGCGCTGCAACAGGCTAGTGCTGCTCACGCGATCCTGGCGATGTCCCAACTATTTGGGGGTAATTCATTCAATTTGCAGAAATTATTTGCTGAAGAACGGCACCGGATTATGCGGCTGCTGAGTCAGAAAACTTTAACGCGCTTAGACCAGCTTTATACGCAGGTTTACCGGGATAACTACGGCATCTTGATGGCGTTCCAGCGCGATGAGCTGCCCGTTCCGCAAGAGTTGCAAGTAGCGGCAGAAGTGGCAATTTCTAACCGCGCCCGGATGTCTCTACGGGCACTGGAGCAAGAAAACGGTGAACCCCAGCAAGGTTTGAATCAGCTGGCAGAACTGGAAGCGATCGCGAAAGAAGCGAATCAATTGCGCTGTCAGCTAAATATTCCCGATGCCAAGCAAACGTTAGAGCAGTTGATCTTGCGATCGCTCTGGAAGCTTCTGCACGACTCTAACCCAGCCACTCTAGAAGCAGATATCCAACGCTTAGAGCGCATGATTTCTATAGGCAACCAGCTACACCTCGGCTTATCTTTGCATCGCCCTCAAGAACTCTACTTTAGCTGCCTGCACAGCCAAATTGTGCCTCTGCTGGAGTCAGACACTAACGGCAATTCGTCTCAGCTACGTCAGTTGCTATTACTCGGTCAAAAGCTAGCTGTAGATGTCAGTCCCTGGTTGAACCAACTGTCATAAATGTCACGGGTAATGGGGAATTGTCCGACGAATCACCCATTACCTGAATCAATTAGCTGCTCTCAAATATTAAGGGGTAAGTTACAAAACCTACCCCTTAATATTTACACTTGAAGCGTTTCACCCATTATTTCAGATTCAAAAGGGTGTAGCCTCTACGCGATTAGATGCGATCGCGATCGGTGCGGATGTTTTGATCCCGAACGGGCAGATCGTTACTATTCACATCCAGTTCTTCTCGACGAAGCTGTTCTTCAGCATTAACCGTTTCACGATCTACTTCTTTTCTGATTCTGACTTCCTCACGTACAAAAGCTTCCTTTTGAATGTTAGGAGTTTCTTCGTAGATTTCTACCCGTGCAGCTTCCCCTTCCTGGAAGGCAGCTTCGCCCGGAGTAACAGCTCTTCCCGCATCTGCTGGAGTCACGCGCTCAACGATCACTCGCTCCCTTTCAATGGGGACTGAAACTCGCGCTGTCTCAGTTTCAACGTGTTTACCCACCGCTACCTCGCCTGTTTTCTGGCGGGTTTTATTAGCAATCAACCGTTCTTCGTACAACTTGAGGGTTTGATGATCCCGATCGTTCATATCGTACAAAGATGGCTCTTGCTGATAATTGTAGCGATCGCGATCGTAAGCTTCATAATTATCCTCAACAGGTACAGCACCTGCCATCGGAGCGGCGTAACTAGGTTCCACAACAGGTGCCCCCAAAGGTGCAGATGCATCTAAAGGTGTTGCTGTGTTTATCGGTGCCGATGTTTCCACAGATGGCTCTACCGCCGAGTTGCGATAAACTCCTCTCACCTGCTCTTCGTAATCGTAATCAACCTTGAGCTCGTCGCCAAATTCCGGTAAATTTTCTACTTGCTCTTTGGTAAGCCCAACAGCGTAGACGTGCCGATTATCATAGTCGATCCGAGAACGACCCACTGGTAGCAATACTTGCTTACCGAAAACCCAGAAGCCTGTATCAACAACTAAATAGCGGAAACGCCCCGATTCATCAACTAAGATATTTTTGACGCTACCAACCTTGTCATCGCTGATATCTGAATAGACGTCAAATCCCTTAACGTCTTCACCGCCAAAAGTGTCTTGATAGTCTGTGTCGAAATCTTCAAGCTTGTATAAAACCATGCTTTTCTTTTCCTCCAAATTTCTTGTGTATTTCTTATGTATCTATGCTAAAAGTCTCTACGCTGGCTCCATCTGGCTAGCGACTGACTTCAATAAATTCAATACATAAGCCCTAAAGAGGATGCACAATTATGAAGCATTCGCTCAGATTTTGTTAGTTAATTATTAAGTAGAAATAAAAATAAGTTTTTTTTACAAATGATTACCAATTATCTTTGTATATTTGCTATAACAAGCAGCAAGTTTTGATTTTCTATCTCCCCGCAGACAGGTATGTATATATTTCAATGGATAGATATAGAATTTAATTAATAAACTCTTCAAAAGATTAAATTATTCTTAACCTAAGAGAAGCATCTAACATTTTTTGAATGAGATGAATTGCTCCTGCAATCTTAGATTCAATATTTTGTAAAACTAATAGACTGCTTCTGAGCTTTCCTTGGCCTTCTTTGCGCCTAAAGCGGAGATTGTGTACGTCAGCATCGCTTACGAAGTTTTTTTATTTCACAAGTCGAATAAGGTTGCTACAGCAGTTCTAAATGATTCCCGAAGGCAAGATACCCAACTTCTTAGAAGTTGGGTATCTCAAGCCCTGAATTATCACAACTTGAGTAGGATTGCTGTATCTTGTGAACTTAATTGAGGTTGTAATCGATCTTTGCAGATTAAAACTTACGCAATTTACTAGCCTTGGTGCCCCTGACATTTTAAGATTTGTAAATTTATTTAAGCCTGCTCGCCTATAAATTTTTTCTATCTTTGGTAGTAGTAGAAAATCTCGCTACATCTATTAAGTATAAGTACCTAAGATTCAATTGTTGAGCTGCTCCTTGAAATATCTTGACACGGTCTCTAGAAGAGCGCTTACATAGCGCTTACGCTCTAGTAGCAGAGTACCCTAACTGGGCAGTTCAACAGCGCATCCGTGGAAGTACAGAGTTTGCAAAAACACTTTCTAGAGATTCCGTAATCTAACCCAAGCAAATTTGTAGTAATCTTTGGCAAGGTAATATTAACCAAGCAGATGTCACCATAGATAGATGCACGGTGCCCCTGTTTTGTACTACTGCTATCTGGAATTTTCAAACTATGGCTCCCCAAAACGGCAAGATTCGGTTCCCTCTGTGGCAGTTTCTCAATCAGCCCCTGTTTAGTTCCAAAACTAAATTAGTGCTCAATCCCCGCCGCTTCTCGTATTGTTACAGAATTCACCTTTTGGAACGCTGCTGGGTTAAAGATTACCAGCCAGGAAACCGCCGTCAGCACTAAACCGCCAAATTGCATTCAGTTGTCAGGAGCCAAGTTGAGACTGACCACCACAAGGTCTCTACAGAATCCAGGAGCCAGAATCTATCCTCAGTCTGACCCCTGGATTCTAAATAAGGCGAAAATTGTTATTTTAATTTATTAAGTTTAAACGCACTTCAGGTTCTAAGTGACGCCGCTGAACAGAGAAAATTGACTTTTGCTCGATCCGGAATCTAGTTCCTGCTTGCCGAATACTTTACTCAGATAGCTCAAACAGCCTGCGAATTCACCGTCAGTTATGGGTGAAAAGCCCCTGTAACCGTCGTGGGGAGCCGTTTTAGGCTCTCAGGAATGCACGCTCGCGAGCGATCGCATAAGTTTGGTTTTCCTCAAGCACGCTCGACAAGAAAAGTCATGGCATTACAATCGGCATATGGTAGCGGTATTACCGAAAGCCCAACCATTGAAATTTCTCAGGAAGTATTACGGTCTATCCTTAGCCGGATAGAATCTGAACTCCATAGCAGCGAAGTCTACAATCGTGCCTTGGCTGGGTTACAGACAATCTTGGGAGAAGCTGCTGGGAGTGCCCAGATTATGGTTAAGGCAGTAGGGAGAGAAGCCATCCGGCTAGCGTTCCAGCAGTTTGCGAAAACTTATAAGGTTGTCCCAGTCACATCTCCAGAAATTGGTAACAATCAACAAGAGCCGCAAGCTAGCACTCAGCCTCAAGAGTCATCAGTCCATAGCGAACAGTCATCCGTTAATCACCCAGAATCAACGACGAATGACTTAACTTTAACGAATGACCAAGGACGCAGTATGAATGCCTCACCTGCCGATTTAGTAGACATTAGGCCACTGCCTGTGCCAACCAGCCCAGATCCGGTTTTTCCCAAACCACTCAAAAAGCTCTCCAAGGCGGAATTGGCAGCGCAAATCGCAGATGAGCAACGGCAAGAGTGCCTGCGTCAAATTGGTCAGCAATTAGGGCAAGCACGTCATGCACAGTCAATGACTCTGCGGCAACTTCACAATCAAACACTCGTGCCGCTTCATCACATTCAGGCTTTGGAAGTCGGTTGCTTCGAGCATTTGCCTGAGGATATCTATGTCCGAGGTTTTATTCGCCGGATGGGGGTCGCCTTGGGGTTAGATGGTGCTGCAATGGCTGCTTCCTTACCCGCGCCCGATCCTGCAAAATCTGTACTGCCTTCTTGGTACCGACCGAAATCAGTGCCTGGGTTTGGATTTCAGCTCAATACAGTTCATTTATACGTGGGTTATGCTGCGCTAGTGGCAGGGGCAGTGGGAGGACTCGCTTTGATGTCGAACCATTCACAATCATCGGCGTCTGCTGATTCTCCACCGGATGTTCCTAACAACTCATCTGCTTCTGAGTCGCATCGTCCTGTGAAACCTGCTGCGAAACCCGGTTTAAAGGCGGGTCAGAAAGGAGTGGCGGTTGGGCCTGATATTGCTCCGCCTGAAGCAATTAGTCGTAATTAGTCATTTGTTATTAGTTATTGGCAGAAAAAACAACTGACTGCTGACTAACTAATGACAAGATTATCTCGATGGACGACGGTTTCTGCACCGGCGTAGCCTAAAATGGCAGGAATTTCTTCGGAACGGCGTCCACTAATTTGCTGTAGCTCGTCGCTGCTGTAGTTCACCAGCCCTCTAGCTATTTCCCGTCCTTGGGGGTCGCATAACTGCACAGCGTCTGACGCCTGGAAGTCTCCCTCGACTAGGGTAATCCCAGCAGCTAAGAGAGATTTTCCTGCCTGACTAATTGCCGCGATCGCTCCCTTATCCAGATATAGCTTCCCCGCAGGAATCAACCCGTGGGCAATCCAACGCTTACGGGCGTTGCCCATCGTGTCGCGGGGTTCAAACTGAGTGCCGAGGGGTTCTCCTTGCAAGATTTTTTGGATGTTGCGGGGAAATCGCCCTTCGGTGATGACTGTCCGAACTCCGGCGCTGGTAGCAATGCGGGCGGCAGTAATTTTTGTAACCATGCCGCCTGTGCCCCATTGAGAGCCGCGATCGCCTGTTTGCACTTGTAATTCTTCCAGCTCATCAATGTGGTTTACTAGAGCGATCGGCTGAGCATCCGGAACTTGACGCGGATCGGCGGAGTACAGTCGGTCTACATCGGTCATTAAAAATAGCCAATCTGCCTCTATCAAGCTGGCGACTAGGGCTGAAAGCGTATCATTATCCCCAAATTTCAGTTCCTCTACGGCTACGGTGTCATTTTCATTCACCACGGGGATGACGCCCAACCGCAACAGTTCCCGAAAGGTGTTGGAGGCGTTGATATAAGCTGAGCGTTCTTTGAAGCTACTGCGAGTCAGGAGAACCTGGGCAATGGGTTGTTCTAAGGTTGTAAAAAAGTCATCGTATACGCGCATCAGGCGTCCCTGACCGACTGCTGCCACTGCTTGTTTGAGTGCTAGGGTGCGCGGACGTTGCACGAGTCCCAAGCGGGCGCAACCCACTCCGACAGCACCCGAAGAAACTAGCACCACTTTATGACCTTGCCGCCGTAAATCTGTGAGGGTTTCTACTAAGGCAGCGATAGTGGAAAGAGCCAGATGACCTGTTTCAGGCGATGTCAGGCTAGAAGTACCAATTTTGATGACAAGGGTTTGACTCACAAAAGAGAGGGGGCGCAGGGGAGTAGAGGGGAGGGGGAGCAGATTGTCGAGACGCGATAAATCGCATCTGATTTATCGCGTCTGGAGGCTGGGAATTGGCAATGAGTGATTAGCTTCAGCCGATTTCCCATTCCAAATTGTAAAACGCCAGCTCCTCCATCGGGGAACTGACGCTTCACACAGGTATTCACGGGGATTAATGTTTAGGGTCTTTATATTGGCTGACCCCATTTGAACCATATGTATAATGCCAGGGATTTTTGACAATCGAGAATCTCATAATTATTTCTTTATATTTTGGTTTTTCAGGATTTGTCTGGATTTTTTAAGTTTTGTTGCTTTGCGGTGAGCGAGACGCCCAAGGCTTGGGACACCCAGACCTCAAAGGTACGGACTGGATAAGAGCGCACGGCAAGCGCTGGGTCAAGCATCGGCTCGACGAGAATGGTAAACATACCGAGTCGGTTGCCTGCTAAAACGTCTGTAAATAAGCGATCGCCCACCATCCCTACTTGTTCGACAGGAAGGTTCATCGCGGTGACAGCCTGCCGCAGCTTGCGCCGCGATGGCTTAGCAGCGCTGGTAATGTAAGGCAAATTTAACGAGCGAGCGATGCCACTAATTCGGTTTTCGCTCAAGTTATTACTCACCAGCCATAGCGTCGCCACCTGTCTAATTTCCTTCACCCATTCCACGAGTTCTTCAGACGCCTCGGCTGCTTTTAGGGGTACCAGCGTGTCATCGACATCCAAGACTAAACCTTTGAGATGATATTGCTGGAGAAGATCGGGGGTCAGACTCACAATAGGTCTGCCCAGAATTAAGTCAGGCTGTAACCGTGTTACCCAGGACATAAGCAGTTTTTAATTGTAAGTGTGAGTTGTTAGGAGAACTCCCAGGTAAGAGCTTTTTCAACCCGGCAAAGTTATCAATGGGATTGCTAGTAGTTGCAAGTCCAACTTCCCCGATCTTAATTAGACTTATTGGCAGCTTGGCGACTAGACCAATCTAGGTACTGTTGTTAGCGGCTTTGTTGCCGTTGTTGGCGAATCGCGTTTGTAGCGGCTTGGTGTTCTTGTAGCGTCCGACTAAACACATGGGTGCCATCGTAGCGAGCCACAAAAAAGAGGTAGTCTGTTTTTTCAGGATTGAGAGTGGCTTTGAGACTTCCTAAGCCAGGGCTGGCGATGGGAGTTGGGGGCAATCCTGCGTTGAGATAAGTATTGTAGGGGGAGGCTGTCCTCACCTGAGCCAAAGTTAAGGGCTGATCCGCTGTTTGCCGAATGCCGAGTCCATACTCAACTGTTGGATCGGATTCCAGTCTCATCCCTTTCTGAAGGCGTTGTGTAAACACACCAGCAATCTGAGGGCGTTCGACCGGAATCACTGCCTCTTTTTCGACAATACTAGCCAATGTCACCCATTGAAGAAGAGGTATCTGGGTTTTGTTTGGCGCTTGTTGATAGATGGGGAGTGCCACCTGTTCAAAGCGATCTAGCATTTGTTTGATGATGGCTTGGGGGGTGATGCGATCGCTATTTAGCTTGTAGGTATCCGGGTACAAAAAACCTTCTAAATAAGGCAAATCCGCAGGTAGCCAAGGATACTGGTCTTTGGGAATCTGAGTTGCGGCAGTGAGAAATTCTTCGCTTTTGAAAAATCCCTCAGATTCAAAGTAAGCCGCCATTTGCCGAAGCGACCATCCTTCAGGGATTGTGAAGGAAAGCTGCACGACATCGCCCGTCCAAATTTTATCAGCGATCGCTGGCAGCGGCTGGGTGGGTGACAACTGGTAAGTCCCAGCTTTAAACCCACCCGGTCGCTTTTGCAAGTCCAACCAAAACGTCCATAGCTTCCAAGCATCAGCGGAGCGAATCAACCCTGCTGCTTCTAGATCGCGCCCTATCTGCTGCGCCGAGGTTCCTTGAGGAATCCGGATTAGCACTGATGTATCTTTTCCAGCATTCGCTGACGGTTGAGTTTCGGCAACGGGGGGCGCACTCGCCCAGCTCCACCACGCCCAACCCTGCCATGCACAGAGTCCAAGCGTTGCTGGGATTAAGGCGAGATAAAACGTCCATTTGGAGATGCGTTGGATTGCTTTCATCTTGATTGCGGGTAACAACCGCTGTCATGGAATTAAGAAGGCAAAATTAAAAATTAAAAAAAGAAAATTCTTCATATTTAATTTTCAATTTCTAATTTTTAATTCTTTACCTATTCCATTTCATCAAATAGCTGATCTTCCAGCAGCGGTTGCACTTTTTTAAATTCCTCAGGGGAAAGTAGCACTGGTTCACCCGCACTATTAATCCGCGCAAACAGTAGCAGCGGATCTAGAGGCGTGTATATTGTGTATTCTTGTTCTTTGTGATAAAAGCTGGCTAGAAACTGAAATTCCTCTGGTTCGAGCTGAGTATCGTCATCTTCGATTTCCAAGGTGAGGATTTCTTCCTCTTCAACCGCAGGCAGTTCACCGGCAACAGTCAGAGCAAATGCGGTTCGCTTTAAGGCGAGATTCCGCTCTGCCAGGACTGCTTGAGCCGTAGGAAAAACTTCGTCAATTTCGGCGTCGTCTTCGACTAAGGTGGCTTCTTCCTCCTCCTTCTCCTCGTCCCACGCCACAATTTCTACAGGTGAATCTACCGGCAGGAGGATGACGTATTCTTCACCATCTACTTCTATTGAATGCTCAATGTAACAACTAAGCGATCGCCCGGATTCATCCGTCAACGAGACGGTTTGGACGGAAGACCCATTCTCTTCAGGGGGTTGGGATGAGAACATTGCAGATATGCTGCTATCAACGTGAGATTGTGGACTAAAAAACTCCAACCCCAAAGTTTGCACACAGTGGGGAAGTAGCTTGCAAAAATCAGGATATCACGGCATAAGAGTTGTAGAGACGCCATACGTCAAGGAGGGACAATTTATCAATTGTCCCTCCTTGAGTTGAAAGATTCTTCCAAGCAATAGATTCGGTTACTGACAGACAAACACCTTCGCTTCGTACTCTGGCAAGTCAACTAGAGAGCCATCCTCTCCAGCTTCGATGCGGGAGTTATTCATCCAATCCTGCCACGTCCCAGAGGATGGGAAGTTAGGAATGCGATACCCTGACAGAGACTTATCTGAGAAATTCGCCACAACAACCACACGGGAAGCAGGTTCGTTCCAACGGTAGTACGCCAAAACTTTTGCCTCTGGATTTTCGTGAAAATACTCAATGTTGTCGCTACAAAGAGCCAGATTTTCTTTCCGGAGAGCGATTAATCTTTTGTAATACTCAAACAAATCTTGATTTAAGTCTTGTGACAACAAAGGCCAAGCAATTTTCTTGGGCTGAGTCACGTTTTCACTTTTGCGCTGGTATTCTCCAAACTCTTCTCCCATCCAGAGCATTGGCACACCTACCGCCGTCATTAACAAAACAGCTCCTAACTTCGCTCTGCCAAATGCGGCTTTGTCAAAAATCCCGCGATCGCCTAATTCTCTCATCAAACGTTGGCGGTCGTGAGTTGCCAAATAATTCACTACATTCGTAGCAGCCGTATAACCCTGCCTTCTCGGATCTAAAACTTCCTTCAGTTTTTCTAATTCAAACATTTCGCCACAAATATGTGGAAGCACAAAGTAGC
This sequence comes from Coleofasciculus sp. FACHB-542, assembly GCF_014695825.1. NCBI lineage: Bacteria > Bacillati > Cyanobacteriota > Cyanophyceae > Coleofasciculales > Coleofasciculaceae > Coleofasciculus > Coleofasciculus sp. FACHB-542. Next base: position 148,687 of record NZ_JACJPB010000038.1, read on the forward strand.
GAAAACTTTCATGCCAACAACCATCCAGCGGGCCTTCTGGATAAACTACGGTTTTGGTATCGGGAATATGTTCGGCAATGTTGTAGAACGGCTTAGGAGCAGTATTTTTCTTGGCTTGCTTCGCAAGCCAATCCAAAAATTCATAATTTGCCAATTGGCGCACGGCATCAAAGCGAATCCCATCAATGTGATATTCCTGAACCCAGAAACGCACCACATCTCCGACGTATTTCCAAGCAGGCTTAACATCCAACTTTTCGTCGTAGTTGTCGTAGTTAAATTCTGGTCCCCAGTAATTACCCGGGTCTTCTGGATAATGCATATGCTCGTAGTACCAGTAATTCCGGTCAATCAGCATTAACGGGCATTCTTCATCTGTGTGGTTATAAATCCCATCCATGAAAACGCGAATGCCTCGACCATGACACTCGTCAATAAACCGCTTCAAATCTTCTGTGGAGCCGTAACTGGATTCTGTAGCGAAGTAGTGGCGGACTGTATAGCCCCAATTGTAATCACCGGGATACTCATTTACTGGCATCAATTCGATGGCATTAATTCCGAGTTCGCTCAAATGATCTAACTTAGCGATCGCGTCTTGGTATTTGCCTCGCTGGTGTGGGTCATCTTCACCACCGGAAAAATCTGCAACGTGCATTTCATAGATGACTAATTCGTGATTGTCTGGCAAGAGCGTATCGTCATGCTGCCAAACGTAAGTATCAACAATTCGCTTCCCATCTTTGATCCGCGCGACACTGTGGCCTCTTGCTTCATCAACGTCTGTAGCGTATGGGTCGATTACATCCACCCATTGATCGGGTTCAAATTTTGGGCTTTTCGATTGAACTCGAAATTTATATTGATAAATGCCATCCTCCAAGTCTACCTGGGTTCGGAAATAGCCATCCTTACCTTTTTCCATTGGAATGTTTTTCCAGTTAGAAAAAGAGCCGATTAACGCCGCTCCTTGGTTGCGAGGAGCAAATAAATTGAATTCGACTGCTGCCATAAAACCTTTTAATGAAGTAGATTCGCTTACTTAGTTGACCAATGGTTCTTTGCAAACATTTTTGAAGCCTGCATTTATAATTTTAAAGTTTAGTAATGAATTATACTGAATTATCTATCTTGAGAAATAGCAGAACATTAATAAAGTTTGTATCTTCAAAAACAAAATTAACTAACTTCCGGATTTTTATATCTGGAGAAGTAGACAAAAACTATTTTCTAAACTTTAAGAGATAGGTTTAAAAAGACTGCAAATAAGGCTAGCGAGAGATGTCAATTCAGGGATGAATAGGGAAGATCGGGTCATAAATAACAGCTCAAAGGAGCTGAAGATGAGTACATTACAATGGATTCCCCTACTTTCTACTCTTAGTCTCGGTCTTGCATTTATCATGCTTGCTTACTGCTTTGCAGCAGTTACTATCTAGTTTTTCCTAGAAAGAGATTGTCTGATTAATCAATTATTTCTAAGTTGAATTAAGGAGTTTCAAATGTTGAAACAAATGTGTTGGTTGCCAGCGATGGGAGTCAGTGGAGAAAAGTTGTTGCATTTACGAACTGCACCCAATCAACCGTGGCGACCTTATACGGCTTTTCCCGAATATGCTGTACCAGACTATCCAGTTCCAGGCGGTTCTAAGGGTTGGGCAACCTACCAAAAATTAAGATGCGAAGGTTGGGCTTTAGCACCCAGTACGCAGAGCCAGCAACTGAAAAGTGCTTAAAATTATCCACTGATTTTTAGGCAATGTATCTAATAGAGTTGTTGCTTCATTAGCCTTATGGGTTTCGGCTCTTACCTCTAGTAAGGGTTGAAACTTCGCTTCTTAAAAAGCAAGGCTCTAATCAATACTTCTTTTAGGAAATAATTGTTTTCCTAAACCTATCCATTTAATACCGTTCGAGTTGTGAGGCAGTATATTAACGAATAATTCAATTCCCCAATCCACGCTGCGCCATAGCAGAGCATTAGCGCAGCGGCTAACGGGGAGTAAAACGAGACTGGCAGGTTCACTGTATAGACACAGTAGTTTTTTGCTTTTTTAAGGGCGGCAAAGAGAAGCTACTGTTCAAGGCTTTAGCAAGTTTCGATTACTGCCAAACTAATACTTTGGCTTCGTAACTTCCTAAGTCGAGCTGGATGCCATCCTCCCCTGCTTCGACATCATAATCGCCAGTCCATTCGTGCCAGGTTCCTGCTTCGGGGAAGTTAGGAACGTGATAGCCTCCTAGGAAATTGTCAGAGAAGTTTGCAACAACGACAACACGAGAACCCTCGCCATTCCAGCGGCTGTAGGCTAATACCTTTGCTTCTGGATCTTCATGGATAAAGTCAATATTTTCGGTGTAGAGGGCATGATTATTTTTACGGAGATGAATCAAGCCTTTGATAAACTCAAACATCCCGCGATTGAGGTCATGACCTAAGAGCGTCCAATCAATTTTTGCTTGTTCAGTTGTTTTGTATTTATACTCTCCGAACTCTTCACCCATCCACAGCAGAGGTACGCCGACAGCGGTCATATTGATGACAGAACCTAACTTTCTCCGCTTAAATGCTTCTTCATCCAAAATGCCGCGATCGCCTAACTCAGCTAAAACATGATTGTGGTCGTGATTCGTCAGGTAATTCACAACATTCGTAGCACCCATGAAGCCTTGCCGCTTGCAGTCAATGGCATCTTTGAGACGCTCTAAGTCAAAGGTATCGCCGCAGATATGTTCTAGAATGCAGTGATAGAAACTGTCATGCCAGCAGCCATCCATTGGTCCATCTACATTGGTAATGCTGGGGGTTTCAGGAATGTGTTCGGCAATATTGTAAAAGGGCTTTGGCCCAGCTGCATTTTTTGCTTCCTGAACAATCCAGTGCATGAAATCGTAGTTGGCAATTTGTCTGGCTGCATCGTAGCGAATGCCATCAATGTGAAATTCCTGAATCCAGAAGCGCACGGTATCGCCAACAAACTTCCATGCAGGCTTAAGATCTAGATTTTCATCATAGTGTTCATAGTTAAACTCTGGCCCCCAGTTATTATCAGGGTCGCGCGGAGAATGATGGTACCAATAATCGTGGTCTATTTGCGTCAGTGGACTTTCTGCTTCTGAGTGGTTAAAAATTCCGTCCATAATGACGCGAATTCCACGACCATGACACTCATCAATTAGGTTTTTTAACCCTTCAGTTGTGCCATAACTGGATTCTGTAGCAAAGAAGTGACGAGGATTATAGCCCCAGCTATGGTCCCCTGGATACTCCTTCACTGGCATTAACTCAATGGCATTAACTCCTAACTCGCATAGGTAATCTAATTTCTCTACAACGTGTTCGTATTTGCCCCGGGCGTAGGGATCATCTTCACCACCGGAGAAGTCGCCAACGTGCAATTCGTAAATGACTAATTCGCGATCGCTTGGCAGTGGCTTATCGTCATGTTGCCAAACGTATGTATCCACAATCCGCTCACCATCTTTAATTCTCACAACACCGTTTTGGGTGGGATTATCAATATCGGTGGCGTAGGGGTCAACTACCTCTATCCATTGATCTGGTTCAAAGAACCAAGATTTGGATTGAACACGGAATTTGTATTGATAAACTCCATCTTCCAGTTCAACTGTGGTACGGAAATAACCATCATTACCTTTTTTCATTGGGATGCTTTCCCAGTTAGAAAAATCCCCAATTAAAGCAGCTCCATTGTTATAGGGAGCAAATAAATTAAATTCAATCGGAGTTGCCATAGAAGTGTTTGGAGTTTGATGAAAAAAATGCTTAGAGCAGTATTTTCTCCTTTTCATCCCGCTGAGGTATCGTTCTTGAGAAATAAAGTTGCCTCTGGTGCCCTAATTCCCAGGAGAGAAGTGGTAATGAATGCTAAAGGTAATTTAAGCTGAATTTCAGCGATTAATAGCGATTAATGCCGAATTTAGCGTTATTGTTGCGATCGGTTGTAGAAAAAATTTACCTATTTCAGTTGGCTGAAATAGGGGAGACCCCCACCCCTGCGTCCCTTTGCAAGCGACTACTGTGTATACACATCTAGGCAAGAAGCTAAAGACCAACCGAGACACAGAGAATCAAACTGTCGCAGATCCTGAAAAAGAGTGGCAATTTCGGTAGTCCGTTGGCTTTACTAGCCGAGTCAACCGTCTAGTAGAGCAATTAAGTTGCCTAAGCCAACCTTAGGGGAGGACAAGAGTTCATTGTTTTGGGATGCAACTATTAAGTGACCATTAAGTATGGGTGCAAGCTCTGTGAGGCAATACTGCTGGGAATCACAGAAGATGACTGTTACTGATTGAGTGACATCTTCAAGCCTTTGAGGAATTGAAGCAGACGCACAGCAGCAGACAACGCCAACACACACAGACGTTGAATGGCTGCTCCAGATTCGAGTTGGGTTGCTTCCTGATTCAACCGGCTTTGTTTGAGAGTGGCAAACAGTATATCTATAGCGATCGCTATGGATAGAAATTAAGGTTTCACACATCAAAGTTGTACATCATGCAAACCATAAAACGAGCAAAATGCCGGATGCTCTGTTTATGCAGGCTAAAAACCCAAAATTTTCCCTAATTGTTCGCCTTTTAAAGCTGATAGCCAATCGCTCGCAGTTACAATGAAAATCATGAATAAAAATTAAGCTTTTTCTCATTTTTCCTGTTAACCTCCATCAATGAGCGCCACTCCATTGTCAGATGTGCTGTTGGCGGAATCATCCGCACCAACTTCTCCGGCTTCTCGTCTTACTAAAATTCTCAATCGACTCGAACCCTCACCCGAAAGCGTCGTCCTGCTGTTGGCTGTACTAATTGGCACCGGCACCGGGATGGGCGTTGTCACGTTTCACTATTTAATCGCTGTCATCCACAGCTTGATGCTGGAAGGGGTGATGGGGATAATTGGAGGCTGGGGTGCCTGGACTTTAGCTTGTATTCCCATTTTGGGAGGATTAATCGTTGGTTTAATGCGTCTTGCTTGGCCCGATTTTGGGCCGAGTATTTCTTCACTGATTGCCGCGGCCCAAGGCGTCCGAGAGTTGCTACCCCTGCGACCCGTCACCAAGATGGTAGCGGCTGCTGTTTCCCTCGGTAGTGGAGCCTCTTTAGGCCCAGAAGGGCCGAGCGTGGAAATTGGCGGCAATTTTGGAATGCTGCTCGGTCAAGTGCTGCAAGTCTCCAGAGAAAGGCAGCAGTTACTCCTGGGAGCTGGAGCAGCGGCGGGTCTGGCGGCTGGTTTTAATGCCCCGATTGCCGGGGTTTTCTTTGCCTTAGAGGTGGTCTTGGGAACCACCTTTGCAACTTCAGCGGTTAGCGTCGTATTGCTGGCAGCAGTTGTGGCGTCTTTAATTGCTCAGATTGGTTTGGGTGCCCAACCAGCTTTTACGCTGCCCGTCTATGAAGTCCGTAGTCCTCTAGAATTACCGCTTTATCTGGGATTGGGGGTATTAGCAAGTTTGGTGTCGCTGACCTATACCCAGTCAATTCAACTGGCTCGAAGTTTCTTTCGGGGACAGATTGCCGGTTTTGAGTGGCTGGGAAAGATACCGCGATCGCTTTGTCCAGTAATTGGTGGTGCCTGTTTGGGCTTGGTTGCTTTGCAATGGCCCCAAATTCTGGGAATCGGTTACGAAACGATTGCCGCCATGCTTCAGGATGTGGATTTTCCGTTAGGGTTACTCCTCGTCCTACTAGCGGTTAAGCTGATCGTGACGGCGATTAGTCTGGGTAGCGGTTTGGTGGGGGGTATCTTTGCCCCTGCCATGTTCCTCGGTGCTTCTTTGGGGGCAGCGTATGGAAAAATCCTGGCAGCGATGCTTCCAGGCGCACCAATTCAGATTGCCGCACCTCCAGCTTACGCAATGGTGGGAATGGCAGCCGTTCTTGCTGGCAGCGCTAGGGCACCCCTGACAGCGATACTGTTAATGTTTGAGCTAACGCGCGACTACCGGATTGTTTTGCCGCTGATGGCAGCAGTCGGTTTGAGCATTTGGCTGGTGGAGCGCTTTAAGTCAGCGCCAACGAAAGGTCAAAATCTTCAACAGCTGGAACTCAATGTGGAGAAAGACCAGCAGTTAGAAATTTTGCAACAAATGTTAGTTGCAGAAGCAATGCAAGTACCAGGTTTGATGCTGAGTGGTTCTTTATCAGTATTAGAGGCAGGTTTAGCTTTAACCAATGGTCGCTGCCGCAGTGCTTTAGTCATTGATGATGCCCAGCAGTTAATTGGCATCGTCACTTTACAGGATATTAATCGAGCAATGTCTACAGCTCGAACGCCAGTTACCGCTCCTACTGAAACAGTAGAAACAAACAACGTTCTTTGCAATGTCTCGAACAATTTAACCAGTCATCTGGCTTATCAGCCAGTTGCTGACATCTGTACTACTGAAATTCTGTATGCAAACCCTGATGAATCGGTAGCAGAAGCGATAGACCGGATGGCAGCACGCGGTCTCCACCAGTTACCCGTCGTTGACCGCGATCGCCCCCAACAAGTGTTAGGTGTGCTGGAACAAGAGGGAATCGCTTTAGCTTATAGTGTCGCTGCCACTCGCAAGACACTGCGCCGCTATCTTCCCCTCAATCCAGTGTCGAAAGAGTTAAATTTACCGCCCCTCAAGCAAACAGTTTGAAAATTTAGAGAATCGCTAATGAGTCATTGGTTACAAATCAATGACTCATTACGAATAACTGCTAACTAAAACTAAAGTTTTAGGATGCCTCTTCCAATTCTTCGTCTTCAGCGCCTTCTTCTCTATCCAGTTGCCGCAGATGAATGTGCTTCCGTCCCAGAGAGATTTCAAACTCATCCCCTGCCCTTAGACCCATTTGTTTGGTGTAGGCAGAACCAATCAGTAAGTTGCCGTTCGATTGCACGCTAATTTTGTAGCTGGCACTTCGACCGCCACGTCCGTTACCATTTTGTTTGCCGTCTAACTCAATTCCTTCAGCATCAATGAGAGCATTCAGGAACTTCATCATATTCACCCGCTCTACACCGCTTTTGGTAACAGTGTAGTAACCGCAGGCTCTAGCCTTTTCTTCTTTGCTGAGGTTTTCTAGCTCTTTAACTTTCTTGACTAGCGCTTCCCCCGTTAAGGGATCGATCTTTTTCTTTTTATTCATCAACTTGGAGCGAAAAGTAAGGAATAGCGAGTGTGTACAGTGTTTTCGACTGACTGTTTCTAAGCTAATTTTAGCTTAGCTTTATATCAGCTCATAAAACTATATCATACGGATTGGGGAAAGCTAGTTCAATAAGATCGATAATTTATTCACTACTAACCTTTTTAATCCAAGTTCTTGCTTAAGCATAAATATCTGTGCCTTGCGAACAACCGATGCATCTCGATGATCGGAGTTCCTCACAGCATCAACCTGAGAAAAAATGAAGGGGGTACGCTGTAGGGTAGTCGTTAGTCTATCATTAGCGATCGCTTCTGAGCTGTTTTTTTTTCCATTGACTACCGCCTCATGACCACTGACTAATTATCCATTACCCTAAGGAATATTTTCCAGTATGAAGCTGACAACCCGCGGACACTATAGTGTTAAAGCACTGCTGGATTTGAGTCTACAACCTGGGTATGGACCAACTTCTGTAAAAGCGATCGCAACTCGGCAAGACTTACCCGCACCCTATCTGGAAAAATTGTTGATAGAGTTACGTCGATCTGGGTTAGTCCAATCAGTTCGAGGTGCCCAGGGGGGGTATCAACTATCCCGCGTCCCGGCACAAATTTCCCTAGGACAAATATTAGAAGCAGTCGGTGAAACAATTGAACCGCTGCCTCGCCATACCCCAGATGCAGAGCTTGCTGAGGATTGGGTAACGTTTACACTTTGGCACCGATTGCATCAAAAACTTAAAGAAGCGTTGTACAGTATTACACTGGCAGACCTTTACTATGACGCTCGCAGTTGGCAAGCAGCCCAAGGCGAAGAAACCAGTTTTGTTGTATAGAAACTGTCAGCGGATCTCTAGCAGCTTTGGTGTTGTGAATTTCCAAGATTTATTTGCCGCAGTCCTGCTTTCTCATTCCTCAGTCCTATCATTAGCGATCGCTTCCCTTTTTGATTACATCATCGGCGATCCGTGGGGTTGGCCTCACCCAGTCCGAGTCATGGGCTGGCTAATTTCTCGCTACAGCCAGATGGCTTTCCAATTATTTAGTCATCCTCTCACGCTCCGATGGGCTGGAGTAATTTTAGGAATTGGGCTGATAACTGGCAGCTACGGGATGGGGTGGTTAATCGTTCACGCAGCGAACTGGGTGCATCCTTTTTTAGGAATTGCGATAGAAAGTATTTTACTCGCCAGTTGTTTCGCCGGTCGAAGTTTGAGAGCTGCTGCTGAAGATGTCTTGCAACCTCTAAATGAGAACGATCTTGTCGCGGCGCGTTCTAAGTTAAGCCAATATGTAGGGCGTGATACCGAAAATCTTCATAAAACAGAAATTCTTCGGGCTGTTTTGGAAACCGTCACAGAAAATGCTACCGATGGAGTAATGGCACCCCTTTTTTATGCGATTATCGGGGCATTTTTACCTTTACTAGGAACGGTTCCTCTCGCCCTTGCCTATAAAGCCGCCAGTACCCTAGATTCAATGGTCGGCTATCGAGAAGCACCCTACACCGATTTGGGTTGGTTTAGTGCCAAATTAGAAGATATCCTGACTTGGTTGCCCTGCCGCTTCACGGTGATTACCTTGGCTTTACTATCTAGAAAACCTGGGTATGTTTGGAGTATTTGTCAACGCGATGCGACGAAAGATCCTAGTCCTAACTCTGGCTGGAGTGAGTGCGCCTATGCGGCAATTTTGGGCGTTCAGGTGGGGGGCACAAATTGGTATCGTGGCGTTGCTAAACACAAAGCCTTACTGGGAGATGACCTCCAGCCTATCAATGCAGAATGCATTCAACAAGCCTTGCAGTTAACACGATATAACTTTTTGATTTGGTTGGGGATAGCGATCGCTATCTTGCTGCTGTTGGGGTTTAGAAATGGGCGCTCGCTTGGAATCAACTTGATGACTTTTTAATCGCCCTATCAGGTGAACTCAACGGGCGATGGCTACTGAATAGGTGTAAGCATATCTTTGAATATAGAGCAACCAGTTGAAGGGTAATCAATCACTGATTCATCTGGGAAAGCGATCGCACTTTTTAGTGATTGGTCAAGTGAAATGCCAATGAGGAGATGCGACCCAAAAACTTAACCCCCGCTAAACCACGGAAGCGATCGCCTAAGTCTGAGCTACGAAGTTATCATCTGCGACTAAAACGATGGAAACTCTTGCATATCTTCATTTATCTGCCAATTACGAAGACCCTAACTCGGAGCCTCACCAATTTAAATTGTTCCAAAATCGGAACCCGCTTCCAAGTTCAGCATGGATTCGATTACTATCCGTTGCCCTTGCCTTATCCGTTATCGGGACAGCCGGTCATGCATTAGCACTCCAGAGAGGAAATAGCGGTTCTCAAGTTGCCACGCTTCAGAGAAATCTGAAAATCGCAGGCTTCTATAACGGCCCCGTTACTGGATACTACGGTCAATTGACGCAGGCATCTGTCAGCAGTTTTCAGCGAGCGGTTGGGCTGAGAGCCGATGGCGTTGCAGGCTCTAGAACTCTAGCAGCGCTAGAAAATCGGGGTGGTGATTATGATGAACCGATTACGGGGGGTGGTTTTGGCAGCAGCACTCTGAAACGCGGCAGCAGCGGTTCCTCCGTAACGAGGCTTCAAAATACTTTGAAAGGCTTGGGCTATTACAACGGGCCAATTACTGGATACTATGGTCGGTTAACCGAGACCTCCGTCACAAGATTTCAGCAAAGCAGAGGGCTATTCGCTGACGGAATAGTTGGGCAAAGAACGAAAGCAGCACTTGCCGCTGACTAATCTTATATAGCTTGATGAGATTGAGCTATCTATACTCAATGACATAACTTCCTGTTCCTGGTAGGAACAGGAAGTTATTTTTGTTGAAATGATAACGATGATGGTTTAGGTGAACTTGTACACTGAGGCTGTAATTTGTCCGCAGTTATCATCGGATTTTCCTAAACCATGTCTCCCGAAGTTGTAGAAATTCTTTCCGCAGACGAAATCCGTCGAACCCTCAATCGTATCGCTTCCCAGGTGGTAGAGAAGTCACGCGACTTGTCTGAGTTAGTGCTAGTAGGTGTTTATACCAGAGGCGCTGTATTAGCCAATCTCTTGGCTCGTCAGATAGAAGCGCTCGAACAAGTGCAAGTGCCCGTGGGAGCGCTAGATATTACCTTCTATCGAGATGATTTGGATCAAATTGGCATTCGCACACCCGCCAAAACTGACATCCCTTTCGATCTCTCTGGTAAGACGGTAGTGTTGGTGGATGATGTCATTTATCGAGGGCGTACCGCTCGTGCTGCCCTGAATGCGGTAAATGATTATGGTAGACCAGCGGCGATTTGGTTAGCCGTTCTGGTGGATAGGGGGCAGCGGGAGTTACCCATTCACCCGGATTTCACGGGCAAGAAGTTGCCAACGTCCAAAGAAGAACAGGTGAAGGTTTACTTACAAGAGATTGATGGACGAGATGCTGTGGAATTATTAAAGGTTTAAGCGGTCTGTCTTCGGTTTCCCTGGTGTGTTGGTGGGAAAATCGAGATTGTTAATAAACCAGTCTGTACAGATTTGTCAGGCGCTGTCTATGCAGAACGTTGGAGATAGTAGATTGATTAATAAATCGGCTCTTACCAAAGAAACCCAAACGAGAAAGGCAGATCATCTAAAAATTTGTCTCGATGAGGATGTGCAATTTCACTCCACAACGAATGGATTGGAAGGCTACCGCTTTAATCACTGTTGTTTGCCGGAGTTAGATCGACGTGAAGTTGATATCTCAACAACATTTTTGGGAAAACAGCTTGGTGCGCCTTTGCTCATTTCTTCGATGACGGGGGGAACGGAACTGGCGAGGATGATTAATTATCGTCTAGCTGCTGCGGCGCAACGCTATAACCTAGCGATGGGCGTGGGTTCCCAGCGGGTAGCGGTGGAGAATCCCCAGGTTGCTTCAACTTTCGCCGTGCGATCGCTTGCTCCCGATATTCTCCTATTTGCGAACTTGGGGGCGGTGCAACTTAACTATACCTATGGAGTTGATGAATGTCTGCGCTCAATTGACTTGTTAGAGGCAGACGCCTTGATTTTGCATCTCAATGCCTTGCAAGAGTGCATTCAACCCAGAGGTGACACCAACTTCCGAGGTTTGCTTGACAAAATTAAAAATCTGTGCCATAAGTTACCAGTACCCGTGATTGTCAAAGAGGTGGGAAATGGCATCTCCGCTGCGATCGCGCAGAAGTTGATTGATGCGGGTGTGAGCGCCATTGACGTTGCCGGTGCCGGTGGGACATCATGGGCAAAGGTGGAGAGTGAACGGGCTGAAAATGCCCAGCAGCGCCGGTTAGGACTAACTTTTGCTGATTGGGGTTTGCCCACAGCAGAATGCATTACCAGTATTCGAGCCATTGCCCCAAATATTCCCTTGATTGCCTCTGGGGGATTACGCAACGGTCTGGAAGTGGCAAAAGCGATCGCGCTAGGAGCCGATCTCGCGGGTCTGGCGTGGCCTTTTCTCCAGGCAGCCGTAGAATCGGAAGACGCCCTTGATGCTTTGGTTGAAGTATTAGTCGCTGAAATCACCACTGTATTATTCTGCACTGGCAATCCCACCTTGTCTGGTCTGAAACAGTCTGGCGCGTTGCAACCATTACGATAACTGTGTTGGAAATGGGAAAGCGATAAGTGAATTCAAAGCTTAAAACTTTTACCCATTCCCAATTACCCATTACCCTAACCCCAGCCTAATGCGTAGTTTCCTAAAACAAACTTTTGCTAGCTTGCTTGGAAGCCTATTCGGACTCATCCTATTTTTCGGTTTGGGAACGAGCGGGCTAATCTTGTTATTGATTGCGGTGGCATCTAAAGATACAGGGCCGGAAGTTGAGGATAAATCGGTACTGGTAATCGATCAGTCTTTGACGATTACGGATAGCGATCCGATATCCAGCACCAGCGAAGCAATCAGCGAAGCTTTATCTGGTGAGGAAAATAATAGCGTGCGGCTGCGAACGGTTTTGAATGCCCTTGAGCAGGCAACTAAAGATAAGCGGATTGTAGGCGTATATCTAGACGGCAGTGGTTCCTCTAGTTCTAGCAGCGGGTTTGCCACGCTCAAAGAAGTCCGTTCGGCGCTGGAAAAATTCCGTAAGTCTGGCAAAAAGATTATTGCCTACAACATGGATTTGGGGAAACGGGAATATTATTTAAGCTCAGTGGCAGACACCATTGTAATGAACCCGTTGGGAACAATCGAAATGAACGGTTTGCGTTCTGAGTCGATGTTCCTAACAGGAGCCTTGCAGAAATACGGGGTTGGGGTTCAGGTGATCCGGGTCGGGAAATTTAAGTCAGCGGTGGAACCTTATGTACTCACGAAACTGAGTCCGGAGAACCGACAACAAACTCAGAATTTGTTGGGCGATTTGTGGGGAGACTTTTTGACAACAGTGAGCCAGGGTCGAAAATTAAACCCGAAACAGCTACAAGCGATCGCAGACACTCAAGGAATATTAACCGCACCGGATGCGAAAAAGCGTGGCTTTGTGGATCGGGTGGCGTATTTAGATCAGGTGGTGGCAGACCTGAAAAAGCTAACTGGCAGAACCGAAGAGAATAAAACATTCCGTCAAATTAGCCTTGCTACTTACGCTAGAGCGACTCAAACCGAAGGGAAAAATCGCACTTCTGACAACAAAATTGCCCTACTTTACGCCGAAGGGGAAATCGTAGACGGCGAAGGTGGCTCTCGGCAAGTAGGAGGCGATCGCTTTGCCAGACAGCTGCGACGGCTGCGGCTTGATAAAGATGTGAAGGCAGTCGTGCTACGGGTAAATAGTCCCGGCGGTAGCGCCTCGGCGTCTGAGGTGATTCAGCGAGAGGTACGGCTAACTCGTCAGGTGAAGCCAATCATCGTTTCTATGGGAGATATGGCAGCATCCGGTGGCTACTGGATTTCCACCTATGCTAACCAGATTTACGCCGAACCAAATACTATTACCGGCTCGATCGGTGTCTTTGGGATGCTGCTCAATTTCCAAAAGCTTGCGAATAATAATGGCATCACCTGGGATGTCGTCAAAACTTCCAAATTTGCGGATAGCAATACGGTTTCTCGTCCCAAAACGCCTCAAGAATTGGCGATTCATCAGCGATTTGTTAACCAAATTTACGGTCAGTTCCTCAACAAAGTGGCGGATTCTCGAAAACTCTCAAAGCAGAAAGTCGCTGAGATTGCCCAAGGACGAGTGTGGTCGGGTCAAGATGCCAAGCAACTGGGACTGGTTGATGAGATTGGCGGTATTGATGATGCGATCAAATCTGCTGCCGTTGCCGCTAAACTGGGTGAGAATTGGGAGCTGGAAGAGTACCCCAAGGTTCGCAGTCTAGAACAACGCATTTTGAAACAGTTTGCCGGTGGGGACAATGCCCAAACCAAGCAGCCATCCGATCTGCTGAGTGCAGAACTCCTCAAGTTACAAGAAGAATTAGTAGCGCTCAAAACAATGAACGATCCTAGAGGTATTTACGCCCGTTTGCCCTATAATTTGCGAATTGATTAGTGCAACGTCCGGAATAGGCAGTTGAAAATGTGGAATATACGGTAACAGTCTGCCGATAGGTAGAGTAGACTGAACGGAATAGCTAACCAAGTACTTAAAAGCCTCTATCTATGGATAGAAAATCTAACCGCTTTGTCCTGCTGATCGTTTCTTGTAGTGCTGCTGGTATCCTTGTGGGAGGCGTCTCCAACTGGATAGATAGTAATCAATGTCTGCAAGCCAAAACGCCTACCAGTGAATGCTTGATGCAAGACCCCACGAGCCAAACGATTCAAGGAATGTGTATGGGTTTGATAGCGGGAGCAGGAGCAGCACTGGGTGCTACTTTGCAGCTAAAGCGGCAAGAAGATTAGAAAGTTTGTTCTTAGTAATGAAAGTATCGCTAATTGATAAGATATGTCGAACAATTAGCCATACTTTCATTCCCCTATTAAAATTCTCCTATTAAAATCGATAACGGCGATCGCTTACCCAGAAGCTAATCGGTACTGCACGACCTTGGGCATCCACCTTGGCTTCCACCACAATCGCTTGCCGTTGTCTGTCCGATCGGGCTTGATAAATATCTTGGTTAATTTCATCCCGCCGCGCTTCTGGCATATAGTAGCTTTCTAAGCCGTAGTCGATGGAATTACCGCTAGATTTGCCCTTTAACGCTATCTGATTTGCTGGCAAAGATTTGGGCATCTTGCTACTCACCCGCACGGGTTTCCATGCTTGGGGAGAATTTGTTTTAGCAGCAGGCGCTTCTAAAATCACGTAGAAGCGAATTCCTGTCGGTAAAGAATTTAAAGGCGGTACGGACGGTGGCAAATCCGTTGCTTTTGCTTCGAGGTGTTGTTTTACTAACCCTTTCCAACCCGGAAGCGATCGCAAATTCTCTTGACGCGAGATGTCATAGCTTAGCGTCTGCGAATAGCCACGCAAGAAATCGTATGGGTCTACGGGAACCGTCTTGAGAACGACCGTTTTCCCAGTGAGGTTAGTGTAAAGTGGCTGGGCAGGTGCGGCAAGAACGATCGCCGTTTGCAACAGGAGAGGCACCCAGAGTCTCCAAGCAGGCATTCGCTTTTGTGGCTCTATGAGAGTCGGAGCGATTGAAGATGATTGAGAAGTGTGCCTCATTAAAAATCCTCTGAGTCAATTTTTAATTTCCAGCGTGTGGACATAGCGCTCGAACCAAAGCCCGATAGCGATCGCAGTGATACCGCACAGAATAAACAGCAAGGATTTGAATACTAATCCCGTCGCAGACAACACAAACCAAGTCAGAATTCGCACAATTAATAGCATCATGCCCCCCCAGAAGGCGCTGCGTTCTGCTTGTGCTAGCCCTTGGCGCATCAATCCCGCGGCTAACAAGAACAACAGCACATTGCCAATAAAAGTGGCAAGCAGGGGAATTGGCTGGACGGTGAGATGCCAAACGGGTATCCCCGCCATAAAGCAGATGAAGACACCGATGGCAATTGTGGTCAGAATTTCCTCCCGACGAGTGCGAGGGCTTCTGGTAAGCCACAGCAGACGCAACCACGCAAAGATTGCCAACCCACTCAAAATCACTACATCTACCAGGGGAAACCAAGTAACTCTCGCGGATTGCTCCGCAGAAGACATTTTGGATAAAACACCCCAGAACCAAAGCGAGGACGACAGATAAAGTACAACGCCTAGAAATACCAGCGCCAAACGACGGGCGAGGGGTCGAAAGGAACCTCCCCAGCTTCCCCCTTGCCAAGAGGCGGGAAAGATTTGGTTTGGCTTGGGAACCCGATTTAAGTCACTGTAGACCCACAGCGAGTCATCATAGCCCCACAACAGTGCGGGGGGCAGTGCCAAGGCGATCGCTAATACGATACCCGTAGACTTCAGGGAAAATAGATTAAATAGTCCTAAGCTGAGCGGTCGGAGGTTTGCTTCCAAAGAAGAAATAACTGCGATCGCTGCCAGTCCAAAAATCACGCGAGAACGACACCAGTATGCCAGCGGCACAAACATCAAGCTTGCCAACAGCGGCATATGTTGTCCCATCTGGGATGACCAGGAAAACTCCTCATAATAGTAAGAATTTGACCAACTTGCCCCTTCCCAGTTCCACCAAAAACTCCAGTACCCCAATCCGATAATGATGATTGCCAGCACGCTTAAGGAAGTCAAACGCAAGCTGTAAGCCATTGCTAGCACACCGACTCCCCACGCTAGCAATAACTCATAGAAGGGACCGCTGATGTGAAACATCTGACCCATCAGCCCCATATTTGCCCCTAAAATGATTGCTCCTAAGAGCAAGAATCCATGACCGAGACGTTGTTGCGCCCCATTCGGACGCCGCCACAGATAAAAACCAGCAATATTCACTCCAATAAACAAACTCAGTAGCAGCGTTACTTTGCCATTTCGCGGCAACTCCTGCCAGTTCGCTGCCACAAAGCTAATCGTCCCCAAGCCAATGAGGATACTCCCCAACCCTAACAAGATCATCACAAAGCGATCGCGGGCAGCAGTCTCCAGCCTATTAAATTGATAACGCTCTGATAACTGTTCGTATAGTTGAGCATCAATCAGCCCCTCAGTTCGCCAAAGATTTGCTTCCTGACGTAACTGACGGCGAAATTTATCTGAAACCATAACCCTCAATTACAATCCGCTCTGTAGTCTAATTTTTTTGACTATAAACTTAGTTTTAACGCCCTCCCATGATTCAATTCAAGGGGATGTGACAGTTAGATTCACTATCTACAGATGGGAAAACCTTCTACGTTACTGCTTAAACTCAGTCGGCGTCTATTCGATGACTTAGGCGAACAAGCAAAGTTTCTTGAACTCTTAATTCATCCTTAACCTTTTCCTCCTTGCTTTCTTTGATGTCAGGAAAAAACGGGGAATTTGTCCTTGGCTGTTCTTAGGCCGACAACTTGGCAATACATTTTTGTAGACTGCTGACCTATTTGACTTTAAGTAATTTAAGGCTAAATAGCATTTAGTTAATAATTAGTGTTTGGGAAAATCTCCAACTCTTTATAGCCTGTCTGCTCATCCATTGTTCTTAAAAAAGTGAATTCTTCGCTAACTCCGATGACA
The DNA here is from genome assembly GCF_014695825.1 of Coleofasciculus sp. FACHB-542. Taxonomy (NCBI): domain Bacteria; kingdom Bacillati; phylum Cyanobacteriota; class Cyanophyceae; order Coleofasciculales; family Coleofasciculaceae; genus Coleofasciculus; species Coleofasciculus sp. FACHB-542. Next base: position 165,459 of record NZ_JACJPB010000038.1, read on the forward strand.
ATTTCGGCAGTAGTATAGATAATACAGCCTTCCATTAAATGTCCACCAATGGTTTTTCCTTCTTTATTCGCAATGGCGATATGCAGGTGAATACCAGTTGCTTCCAAAGTGCCATTGAGAGAAATAATTTCAAAATTGTCGTTAAAAGCTGTACTATACCTGTGATTTGCAAAGCGAAGAGTCGCTTTTTTCAAGCTGCCAACTCCGGTTAAGATAAAGCCCGATTGAAGATTTTGCTTGATTGCAAAATCTTGTAAGCTTTTTTTTAAATCTTGATCTGGCTTCAGACGAATAGCAAATACTTTCATGAATTAAAGACTGGTAAATATACTGGGATTACGCGAATAATTACTAATTGTATCGGTAATTCCATCATACCCGTCATGAATTGCCATTCCTAAAATATGCGTAAAGGCTTCTACTTTATATTGATAGGATGCAAACTGTGCCTGAATTGCCGCCTCAGTGTCAAAATCTGAAAGAACAGGTCGAGACTATACTACAACTGTTGCATCAGGAGCCGTCTCTGCGATCGCAAGATGTTACACCCGTACAGACATCTCTCGGTAAAGCGATTTCCCCTAAGTTTGAGATTGTATTTGCGGGAGCTTTTAGTGCAGGGAAATCGATGTTAATTAACGCTCTGTTAGAGCGGGAATTGCTTTACAGTGCGGAGGGACACGCTACAGGTACGGAATGTAAAATTGAGTACGCCGAACCGGATAAAGAACGAGTGGTGCTGACGTTTCTGAGTGAGGTAGAAATTCGGGAACAGGCAAGTGCGGTATCTCAGATGCTGGGGTTAGGGACAGCTAGCAATATTAATCAATCTGAAGTGATTCAATTGCTAAGCGATGGATGCCAAGCGATTATCGAGATTGAGGGTGGAGAAAGTAAATCAGAAAGAGCAAAACAAGCGAATGCGTTGATGTTGTTGTTGGAGGGATTTGTTGCCAATCGCGATCGCATCAATACGGTTAATAATGCTACATATTCAATGGAGCAATTTAACTTCTCCAACCTCAAAGAAGCGGCTGGTTATGCTCGCCGTGGCAGTAACAGCGCGGTTTTGAAGCGAATTGAGTATTACTGTTATCATCCGCTGTTGCGGGATGGAAATGTGATTATTGATACGCCGGGAATTGATGCGCCAGTGGAGAAAGACGCACAACTGACCTACGCTAAGATTGAACATCCGGATACGTCAGCGGTGGTGTGCGTTCTCAAACCCGCGTCTGCTGGCGACATGACGAAGGAAGAAACGGAACTGCTGGAGAAAATGCGCTCAAATCCGGGGATACGCGATCGCGTATTCTTTGCCTTCAACCGGATCGATGAAACTTGGTATAACAGTCAGTTAAGGCAACGTTTAGACGGTTTGATTAGCGCTCAGTTTCGAGATACTACTAGGGTTTATAAAACGAGCGGACTATTAGGATTTTACGGCAGTCAGATTAAGCAGACCAGTGGACGCGATCGCTTTGGTTTAGATTCTGTCTTTGCTGATAGTGTTAAAGGCTTGGATGAACGAGAAGAAACACCACAATTTGTTACAGCCTTTAATAACTACTGCGCGAATTCTGGAAAATTACCTCCTAACAAGTTCCGGATTTCCGTTAATAGCTACGAATCCCCAAATGAAAATTACGTGCGGATTTTAGCTGAGCAAGGTACACCTATCATTCAACAGTTAATTCAAGATAGTGGAATAGAAGAGTTTCGCGCTGCTGTTACAGACTATCTTACCAAAGAGAAGCGTCCTCAACTGTTCAAGAATCTAGCTGACGATCTCGAAGATGCCTGCATTAGTCTGAAGAAACATTACCAATCTGCGCTGCGCGACTTGGATAGCCAACCCCGCGAAATTGAGGCAATGAAGACGCAGGAATTACAACGCCTTAACCAGCAGTTACAGCAAATTGGTCAAGAATTTCACCAGCATATTACAGAAGAATTAAATCAGGTTGTAACAGGTCAATCTAGCGCTTTCGAGGCAGATTTTCGCCAACTGCAATCTCGAATGGTTCGGCGTTTAGATGAGTTGCTGGATACTTTCTCGGTTGCAGATGCTTATAGTCGCGCTATCCTCAGCCATCCTCGCAATTCTACAGCACCTTTGATTGCTGTTTTAGTTGAGGCGCTTTATTACTTGGCAAATCAACTAGAGGATATTTTGAAAGAGTCTTGTCAGGAAGTAGTTACTAACCTATTCCAGCGTTTAGTGGAACAAGTTCATAAATCTGACTACTATCGCCAGCTTTATCGTTTGCTAGGCAATGATGGCGGGATTGAGCAAAAGTTAAAAGAGATAGAAAAACAGGTTCATCATGCTTTAGTCAATGCAGCAAGTGACGAATGCAATCGCTATGTCCGTGAAAGTCCTCGCTTTTACGATGAAGGTACTTTCTCGATTTATCAATTTCGGCAAACGTTGTTGCAAACTTCCCAAAGTTATGGTTGTGAAAGTATGATAGCAGCAGAACCGGCAATCCGTCAGTTGTTAAAGTTAGATTTTGAGCCAAAAGTCAAAGCAACAATTAGTAGTGGTTTTCCAGCAACCGTTAATCAAACTCTCACCACTAATTTATTGCCAATGGCAGCGCATCAAGCTGATGAAATATTACAGCAGTACACTCAAGCTCGTGCTTATTTAGAGCAAACACTAGAACAAGAAGCTGAGGAAAAAATTGCTAACAATCGCCGTTTGCAAAGTACAGTTGAGCAAAAAATAGCGGCTTACAACTCTGCGGTTGCCAGTATCAATGGTTGTTTGCAGGCGATAGGCTTGTACGATCGTCAACTGCCTGTAATTGCTGATTCTGATGTTAGCTCAATTGAGCCTAGTTTAGAAGCTGCCAAGGTTAGCGCTATGGGTAATGGAGTTGTTCATTCAGAAGCATAGTTCATCATAGCCTTGGCGATTGGAAATCGCGGCTACACAAACGAAACCCGCCTACGCGGGTTTCAAATCTATTACTCCGCGTATGTGAACTTTGTTTATACAGCCGCGAACTCTATTTGCTGGTTCTTGTAAAAATAAATAGTTGGAGATTAGCATGGAAAACTGGATAGACGTGATAGATTTCAACGAAGATGATGTTTTTTCATTTCCAGAACTATTCAAAGTCGGTAAAGTCAAGAAAGCAGTGAATGAAGCATCCCATACCGACTCAGTAGTAGAGGCGCTAATTTATTCATTATCATTTAAAGAAGTATCAATAAATAAGATTGATAACCTTCGACCTCCCAATATATTATTTAACAAAGGTATAGATTGTGAAATACTCAGAATCGGTGCTAAGGGCTGGAAAAAAGGAAGACTTAGACTCAAACTCCAAGTTGCTGTAGAGTTTTGTCCTGATGAACCTGATGCTGAAAAAATACCAGAGATTAGCCAATCGGAATCGCCGCTTGACGATCTTCGTAAGATAATTAACCAAGAAAACTAGGAGAAAAATTTATAAAAAATCCCCTAGAGTTTCATTCATCTAGGGGGAATTGTAATTACTAAGACTATTTGCCGCTATAGTAAAAAGCGATTTCTTTATCTTTCAGCGGCGCAAAGTCGGCATCGATTAGCATCTGGTTGAGTTCTTCTTGGGGAATATGCTTAGCGCCGATGCGAACAATTCTAGAACGCATCGTATTGGATACGCCGCTGCGCTGCCGCCCAGCTTCCAACCCCATTACTTTTGTGTACAATTCTAGTTTGGGTGTTGGAATCGGGGAACCGTTAAAATCAATTCCCTGAGCGATCGCTACATCAATCGCATCAGCACCTGTAGTTGTTTGATTCTCTGAAGTCATTGCAGCGTGGGATCGTGTTTACAAGAGCATTTTATGACTAAAACACCCAGAATTCGCATCCCGCCAGAAGTCAGGAAGTATGTGTTTCAGCGCGATCGCTTTCAGTGTCAAAGTTGTGGCAAAACGTCGCTAGAAGCAAATCTCACGATTGACCACATCATACCGCTCTCTTGTGGCGGTTCCAATGACATCAGCAATCTACAAACCCTCTGTCTCCCCTGTAATCAGCGCAAAACCAACCATTTAGATCCTCGGTTCCGGCGTTATTTCGATCTTTAATCTAGAAAACACACCAGACTCGGTTTTAAAAATATACCGTCCGCGCAGCGCTGCTAACACTCCGTCATTTGGCAGGCAGAAAAAAACCGCCTCTAGCATGAGTCAGGGCGGTCTTCCTAAGCAATCGGAGGGTAGATAATAGATTACGCTGATGATTTTGTATCCTACTGTAACAGAATTTACCGAATCTGCCTCAAAGCTGTTTATTTGATAGCTTTCTAAACCCAGTTTCGATAAAAACCGAGTTTTTTATCGGTAAACTCTTATCGTCCTGCGTAGGCATTCATCGGTTCCTTGATAAACCGGATATAAAGATGCCTAAACGTGGACTTAATCACGCGAGGCATCGCGAAGTCGATAGGCATCATGTTAGTAGGAAGTTGCCAATCCAGCACCTTTAGATCATCCGTATGCAGTTGGGGAAAGTCAATTTCCTCCACATTTGTGCATAGTCCTAACCTCATCGAAGCCGCCATAGTAGGGACGTTGAGAGGATCTACATTGAGAATTTCCACAATCGCCCGATCCAGGGCAAATACATCAGCCGATGCCGCTAAAATTCCTAGGAAGCGAGGTTCGCCACCGCTAGGGCCGTTCCCTTCATGCCCGATAATTGCATCTAAAATCGTTAGGGTAGGATTAATTGCCCTTGCAGTTTCTACTAACATTTCCCCAAATCGGGCACTATCTTTCCCCGCTTCCATGTGCCACCAGGCTTTCATTTTTCCCGGTACGCAACCGAATAAGTTTTTGACCCCCATTGTCATCGTTAGCTGACAGTGGGATTTCAGTTTAGGCAGGTTGATTACTACATCTGCATCCATTGCTTCTTTGCACAACAACAGATGGTTGAACCCTTCGCTAACGGTTTCGTAACGCTTCCCTGTAAATTCCACTAGCGGCAAATTGAGTTCTTCCATAAGGGGAAGATAACCATTTGCCTTTGCCACACCCATCGCGCTGCCAAACGCGGGACTGTCTCCCAGGAAAGGCTTGCCACCCGCTTCCTGTACCAGTTTGGCAACACAGTGAACCAGTTCGGGACGGGTGACACATTCTTTACTCGGATGTCCGCCAGTGAGTAAATTGGGCTTCAGGAGAACGCGATCGCCTGCTTTGACAAAAGCTTTGATTCCTCCCAACGGTTCCAGCAAATTTTCCACCGATTCTCGCAATAATTGCCGATCGTAGGAATTCGCACGAATTAAACTAACGGAAGGTTTCATGATTCTGCGTTTGTAATTGAGGATTGAGCGAATACAAGAATTTTGAATCAATTAAAGCGAGAATTGCCAGCCTCCAATTCTCATGAAGACCTGGCAATTCTTAATCTAAAATCTCAAATTCTCAGCGATTGCTGCCACGAGTCAGGGCAGTTACCCGCTGGGCATTCGAGAAGACATCTTCTCCCTGGAGGTGAGGAATCGGGGGCTTCACCTCAACTTTGGTAATATTGGCGGTGTTAATAAAAACCGTTTCTTCAGGTAAGTGGAGAATCCACCAGGATTTATCTAAAAGCCGACGGATTTCTTGCCGAATTTCCTGCTTCGTTTCTAAGCCTTCCTCTACTGACTCATAGACAGTAAAGGATTCTGTGTGCCCATCAATATAGTGAAAAGTCAACTGGGTCAAACCATCATGACTATGCATAGAACAAGACTCCTGGTTAGAAAGTTTTGAGTTTTGGATAGATGCAAATTTTGGTGTATCTACAACTCCGGACGCTGCACTCCTGACATCGCACTCATTTCCTCCAAGTCTAAGACCTTGGCTAGTTCTTCGGAACTCATCAACTCTCGTTCTAGGACAATTTGCCGCAAGGATTTGCCAGTTTCGAGAGATTCTTTGGCAACAGCAGCCGCGTTGAGATAGCCGATGTGGGGATTGAGGGCAGTAACGAGGGCGAGGCTTCCTTCTGCATAGGCAAGGCAGCGATCGCGATTGGCGGTAATTCCTTCCAAACAACGCTGCGTCAGTGCGCTTAAGGTATTGCCCAAAATTTCAATACTGTGAATCAAGTTATAGGCAATCAGCGGCATCATCACATTTAACTCTAACTGTCCCGCTTGGGCAGCTAAAGCGATCGCCGAATCGTACCCCATCACCTGAAAACACACCATCGAAGTCATTTCTGCCATCACCGGGTTATATTTCCCCGGCATAATCGACGATCCAGGCTGTACTGGCGGTAGCTGAATTTCCTTTAAACCTGTTTTTGGCCCGGAATCCATCAGCCGTAAGTCATGAGATATCTTGACGCAATCCTGGGCTAAGTTCCGCAAACTACCGGAAACGCTGACAAAAGGTGCCATACTCTGCATTGCCGCCATCAGATGAGGGGCTGGGCGCAAGGGTTGGTCGATTAATTCTGATAATAATTGGGCAACGCGATCGCAATATTCGGGATGGGTATTTAACCCAGTTCCCGCCGCACTTCCACCCAAACCCAGCGCCATTAAATCTTCAGACGCCCTCTCGATGCGAATCATGTGTTCTGCGAGAATTTGCCCCCAAGCGCGGAAGTTTTCGCCCAGTCGTACGGGTACGGCGTCTTGCAGATGGGTTCTTCCAGATTTGACGACATCTTGAAATTCCTCAGCCTTGTTATCCAAAGTAGCGATCGCATCGGCTAAAGCTGGGTACAGTGTCCTCTCCAGCGCCACCAGCGCCCCAATCCGAATCGCCGTGGGAATTACATCGTTCGTCGATTGACCGTAATTAACATGATCATTGGGACTGACGCGCTTGTAATTGCCTTTTTCATCGCCCAGCAGTTCCAGCGCCCGATTCGCCAATACTTCGTTGATATTCATGTGGTGCGAAGTCCCCGCACCCGCCTGGTAGACATCCACGACAAACTGATCGCGGAACTTCCCGGAAAGCACTTCATCCGTCGCCTGGACAATCACCTGACTGATTTCTGGGGGAATGCAGCCAAGTTCCCCATTTGCGATCGCTGCTGCTTTCTTAATCAGCACGCAAGCATCAATATAAGTGGGTAACGGCTTAATTCCACTAATCGGGAAATTTTCAATCGCCCGTAGCGTCTGAATGCCGTAGTAAACGTTATCCAAGATTTGGCGATCGCCCATTGAATCGCGTTCGATGCGGTAGGTTCTACCTATCTGTTCACTCATGTTAGTTGTCTATGGATTCTTTTAGATGAGATCATCCCATGTCTAGCTGGGGGATGCGATGAGTCAGTCTTCAGATTTGGCAGCATTCTTTTCTCAGAAGGATTACGCAATACCGGCGCAATCCTTCTGAGAAAAGATCCGTCTAAATCCCATTTCACCTGAAGGTCGGCACAAATAAATTGTTAGAAGTGTCTACTGACAAGACTGGTGTCACCCAGAATCTGAAATCCCAAATCTAAGATGGGATAACCCCTGCCCAGGGTTCCTAATCCTGCCCTAAGAGAGAGGGAAGCGGAGTCAATTTTTTATAGAAGAGGATATTTATCGCTCCTCCCTTGGCACCAGGTGGGTGAGAGAGAGGTTAAATAAGGATTACCGTACCGACTGCTCAAGGAAATTTTTTGTTGCCTCCAGCGGCTGAATCCTTTGCCCAGCGGTCATCTGGAATTTATCGTTCTTGCTTTGAATGTATTTTAGAAAGGGATTTACCGTCTTGATGTTGACTTATGTTATTGTTTTGGGAATCTTAAATACAAGATCCTCCTAAAGTAAGATGCAAAATTCTATGGGTCAAACTATTAGCCTCGAAGCAGAATTCTTCTTCCAGCAAGGACTACGCCAGCTTCAGTCGGCAAAATATGAAGCGGCGATCGCTTGTTTAGACAACGCCCTCAAGTGCGAACCCAATTACCCCGATGCCTTATCGCAGCGGGGTTTTGCCCTAGGGAATTTAGGTCGCCATGAAGAAGCGATCGCCAGCTTCGACAACGCCTTGTCAATTCAACCTGATGCTTCTTGGGTTTGGTTCAACCGGGGTATTGCGCTGGGGAAATTATGTCGCTACGAACAGGCGCTTAATAGCTTTGATCGCGCCATAGAATTTAACCCGGATGCTTCCGCTGCGTGGCACAACCGGGGCATTACCTTAATTGACTGGGGTTTCTATGAAAAAGCGGTCGCCAGCTTTGACCGGACCCTGAAGCTGCGTCCAGACGCCTACTGGGCATGGTACAACCGAGGCAATGCTCTTGCCCAACTCAATCATTACGAACAGGCGATTCATAGCTATGACCGGGCGATTGAGTTTAAACCAGATTCCTGCAATGCTTGGTACAACCGAGGCATTACCCTAAATGATTGGGGGCTTTATGAAAAGGCAATTTCTAGCTTCCAAAGAAGTTTGGAAATTAATTCGGAATACTACAAAGCTTGGTTCAACCAAGCCATTGCTCTAGGGAAATTAGCTCGCTACGAAGAAGCGATCGCTGCTTGTGATAAAGCGTTACAACTTCAGACTGACTACCCCACCGCTTGGTATAACAAAGCTTGCTACTATGCTTTGCTGGGCAATGTCGAGCAGACAGTCCACAACTTGCAACAAGCGATTCGTCTGAGTCCGGAAAAATATCTGGAAATGGCGAAATACGACCCAGATTTTGACGCGGTTCGCGATCGGGATTTGTTTGAGGCGATGCTGGAAGCACCCAGGTTTTGATCCAGTTTTATTGCTCATTCCCCTTCAATGTAGGGTTGGAGATAGACGCCTCCACCCTACCGACATCTGTTCGATCAAGCGGTTCTTTAGCGATCGCTACCAGTTCTTTCACTGTATAAGGTCTTGCCGCTGTCTCCAACCATGTGAACAGCGCTAAGTCACCTAATCGTCTACTTTGGGTTTGATTACAGGTACATTTTCCAACCGCCACAGCTGATTTTTTACGATTACCTGTTCGTCCCAGTAGTTAATTCACCATTTCCTCACAGTCATTCAAATACACGTTATAACCTTCCTTTTGGTGCATCCTAATGTCATGAATGCGCCAAGCGGGACGACAGTAGCAGACATCTCTGCGTCGCTGAACGGCAACAAATGAAGGGATCCAAACCGTCTGTATGAACGCAGCCGTTGGTAGGCGGATTGCTAGATTAAGCGGCTTTCACTAACAGGTTCTATAGACATTTTGCTGCGTGCCAAGCGGCAAGGGTATCTAGTTTCAATGTAGCAACCGATTGAACGCATGAAAAATAGAAGTATCCGGCTGAGTGAAACGGTCGTCGCTTTTGCGATTGAGCAAGCTGGGGAAAGTGACATATCGCGAACGGTGGTTGGACTGATATTTGCTCGTCCTGCGCCACACTATAGGAAACGAGTATCAACAGCGAATCATGCAGACTCTGGACAAGACTCACCCCAAACTTCAAGAACTCAAAACCCGCCTCACCGAAATCGACGACATTAATTCAGCGTCTTCCCTACTCTACTGGGATCAAGCGACCTATATGCCGCCTGGGGGTGCAGCAGCGCGAGGGCGACAGATGGCGACTCTGCGGCAAATTGCCCATACTAAGTTTAGCGATCCAGCGATCGCGCAACTGTTGGAAGATTTGCGTCCCTACGAGGAAAGCTTGCCCTACGACTCTGATGAAGCCAGCCTAATTCGTGTCGTCAGACGCAGCTACGAGCGCGCGGTGCGAGTGCCAGCGGATTTTATGGCAAAAATGTCTCTCCACCGAACTCAGTCTTATGGTGCTTGGGCAAAAGCACGTCCGGAAAATAACTTTGCCGCTGTGCAGCCTTATCTGGAAAAAACGCTGGATCTGTGCCGCGACTATGCCAGCTTTTTCTCTGGCTACGAGCATATTGCAGATCCGCTGATTGACGGTGCCGATTATGGGATGAAGGCTTCAACCGTGCGATCGCTCTTTGCGGAACTCCGTCAAGAACTGGTTCCAATTGTAAATGCGATCGCTTCCCAACCGATTGCCGATGATAGTTGCTTGCACCAAACTTTTCCAGAAGACGAACAGCTAGCGTTTAGCTTAAAGGTGATCGAACAGATTGGATATGACTTCCAACGGGGACGACAAGATAAGACACTGCACCCATTTATGACCAATTTCTCGATTGGGGATGTGCGAATTACTACCCGCGTTAGAGAGAACGATCTGAATGAGGCACTGTTTAGCACCATTCACGAGATGGGACACGCCTTGTACGAGCAAGGGATTAACCCAGAATATGAAGGGACGCCTTTAGCCACCGGCACCTCATCGGGGGTGCATGAAAGCCAATCACGGCTGTGGGAAAATCAGGTGGGACGCAGCCGCAACTTCTGGAAATTCTGCTATCCGCAACTGCAAGCAGCTTTCCCAAATCAACTTAGTAATGTACCCCTGGAGACATTCTACCGGGCGATTAATAAAGTCGAGCGATCGCTCATTCGTACCGATGCCGACGAAGTCACCTACAACCTCCACGTCATGATCCGCTTTGACTTGGAATTGGCGCTACTGGAAGGCAAGCTGGCAGTGCGCGATCTCCCGGAAGCTTGGAACGAACGCTACAGATCGGACTTGGGTGTTGTCCCCCCCAACGACAGCGTTGGCGTCATGCAGGATGTCCATTGGTACACTGGTAGCATCGGCGGAATGTTCCAAGGATATACTCTCGGCAACATGATGAGCGCCCAGTTTTTTGAAGCTGCACTCAAGGCGAATCCCCAAATTCCTGCCGAAATCGAGCAAGGGAAGTTCAGCACTCTACATAATTGGCTGAGAGAGAATATTTACCAACATGGACAGAAATATACCGCCGCTGAAATTATCGAGCGCGTCACTGGCAATTGTTTGAGTATTAATCCCTTGATTCGTTATATTCAGCAAAAATACGGAGAAATTTACGCTTTGTGATACACAATAGCGTGAAAAGAAGCTAGGCTAGGCATAGCCTAGCCGATTCACTCTTAAGAAAGATGAACGGTGAATTAATTTTGGTTTGAGACGTACTCCTTCCACCTTCGGAAGGGCGTCACCAGGAAAAACATTTTGTAGTTTAGTCTTTGTGAATGTTATTGAACTAATCTAGGGAGTTGTCATGTCCGATTTGATTCAGGCTGTTTTAGAGAGTGATGAAAAAATCGATCTGCGCCAATTTGTGAGTGAGTTACGCCAACAGGACAAGTCGTATTTACTGAGAAACGACATTCTCAATGCTTTTTCCGAATACTGCACAAATCACCAAAAGCCTGAACATTTTGACCAATCCTCCCATTTAGGTAAATTAATTTACTACACTCAAGAAATTATTCGGGAGGATGGAAACATCTGTTTGATCGTCCGCCCAACCATTGCTTCTCAAGAAATCTATCGGTTAACGGAAGATTTAATTGTCGAACCAATGACGGTGCAAGAACTGCTGGATGTACGCGATCGCCTGGTGAATCGCTTCCATCCCCAGGAAGGCGACATCCTAGAACTCGATTTTCAGCCGTTTTACGACTATACCCCGACCATTCGCGACCCTAAAAATATTGGTAAGGGGGTACAGTATCTCAACCGTTATTTATCGAGCAAACTCTTTCAAGACCCCGGACAATGGCTGGAGAGCTTGTTTCAATTTTTAAGCGTCCATTCCTATAACAATCTGCAACTGCTGATCAACGGGCGAATTAAATCGCAGCAGCAACTTTCTAGTCGTGTCAAGCAAGCTTTGGGATTTTTGGGCGATCGCCCTTTTGAGCAAAGCTACGATGAATTTCGGTATGATTTGCAAGCAATGGGCTTTGAGCCTGGGTGGGGAAACACCGCCGGACGGGTGCGGGAAACTCTAGAAATTCTTGATGAACTCCTCGACTCCCCCGATCATCAGACTCTAGAAGCTTTCCTCTCCCGGATTCCAATGGTCTTCCGGATTGTCCTCGTGTCTCCCCACGGTTGGTTTGGGCAGGAAGGTGTCTTGGGACGTCCGGATACTGGCGGACAGGTCGTTTACGTCCTCGACCAAGCCAAGAGTCTCGAACAGCAGATGCAAGAAGACCTCTCGCTGGCTGGGTTGGATGTTCTAGGTGTTGAGCCGAAAGTAATTATTCTCTCTCGCTTAATTCCGAATAGCGATGGTACTTTGTGTAACCAACGCTTAGAAAAAGTTCACGGCACAGATAATGCTTGGATTTTGCGAGTGCCTTTGCGAGAGTTTAATCCCAAAGTGACTCAAAACTGGATTTCCCGGTTTGAGTTTTGGCCTTATCTAGAAAGCTATGCCATCGACTCGGAAAAAGAGCTGCTGGCAGAATTTCAAGGTAAGCCCGACTTAATTGTCGGAAATTATTCCGATGGTAATTTGGTGGCATTTTTACTGGCGCGTCGCTTGAAGGTGACTCAGTGTAATATTGCCCACGCCTTAGAAAAATCTAAATATCTTTTCAGTAACCTCTACTGGAACGACTTGGAAGAAAAGTATCATTTCTCCCTACAATTCACTGCCGATTTAATTGCGATGAATGCTGCAAATTTCATCATTAGCAGCACTTATCAAGAAATTGTCGGAACGCCGGATAGTGTGGGACAGTATGAATCTTACAAGTGTTTCACGATGCCGGATTTGTACCATGTAGTGAGCGGAGTTGAGCTATTTAGCCCCAAATTCAACGTGGTGCCGCCTGGAGTAAATGAAAATGCTTATTTTCCCTATTCGCGTACCGAAGATCGCATACCGAGCGATCGCGCCCGGATCGAGGAGATGCTCTTTACCCTCGAAGATCCGTCCCAAATTTTAGGGAAATTGGACGATCCAAACAAGCGCCCCCTCTTCTCAATGGCTCGTCTCGACCGAATCAAAAATCTTACCGGATTGGCTGAGTGTTTTGGCAAGAACGAAGCTTTACAAGAACATTGCAACTTAATTTTAGTTGCTGGGAAGTTGCGCGTTGAGGAATCAAGCGATAACGAAGAAAAAGATGAAATTGTTAAGCTTTACCAAATCATTGAAAAGTACAATCTACAAGGCAAAATTCGCTGGCTAGGCGTGCGCCTTTCTAAAACCGACTCCGGTGAAATTTATCGGGTGATTGCCGATCGCCAAGGTGTCTTTGTTCAACCAGCGCTATTTGAAGCTTTTGGTCTGACAATTTTGGAGGCGATGATTTCTGGTTTACCGACATTCGCCACTCAATTTGGTGGCCCGTTAGAAATTATTCAGGATAAGTTTAATGGGTTCTACATTAACCCGACGCATCTTGAAGAGATGGCGGAAAAAATCCTGGAGTTTGTATCTAAGTGCGACCAAAATCCTAACTACTGGTACGAAATTTCTACACGAGCGATAGATCGAGTTTATAGCACCTACACGTGGAAGATTCACACAACCAAACTTCTATCTTTAGCTCGGATTTACGGCTTCTGGAATTATACTTCCAAGGAGAACCGCGAAGATCTACTGCGTTACATTGAGGCGTTGTTCTATTTAATTTACAAGCCGAGAGCGCAGAAACTGTTGGAACAGCAAATGCAGCGATAGGGAGTTTCTCCTCTTAATAAATTGGATGCTAGGGGGATCTGACGTGATTTGCATTACGTTTCGATCCCTGCAACCCCCAATTTATTGGGAGCTAAGAGAAGGTCGCAGATATCCCTCTTCTGTCACTTTCCGAGTATTCTGAATAAAAGGATTAAAAGAAAAAACTCTGGAAGGTAAGTAGGGCAATGGATGTAGAATTACAAATTCTGAAACATTTAGCAAGAG